>JBAZEK010000014.1 GCA_041653995.1 Dehalococcoidia bacterium | reverse complement strand
GGCTCCTGCTGTAAATACTTTCATGACTTCCTCCTATTCCCATTCTATCGGGAGTGGAATCCGCTCACCCGGGTGAACGGTTTGAACATGAGCTACCAACTCTTCATAGGTAGTAAAGCACGACGTACAATAAGGGCAGCAGTATTCGCCAGGTGTTTCTTCGGGTTCCTCTGCTCCCCCCGCTTTCCCTCTCATCGCCAGTAATAGACCGCTGGCAATGGCCAAACTCCCTACGGTTAAGGCTGTTTTATTTACCATAGAACCCTCCTACCAGTAATAAACACGCAATCCGACATATACATCCTCGAGAAACTGGCTGAGAGCATTTCCGCACTTCGCCAGCAGCCATTGAAATTCATACGTGCCATCGCTGGCTACTTCGCCGCTGATATCTGCCGTTTTGTCTTTCGCAATTCATCAATAGGTTTAGCGTTTAATTCTTTCCACGCTTTATCCCTGGCCGATTTTTGACTGATATTTGCCGCTTCTGCCGCAATAAGGTTTTGCAGGTCGGTAACGGTATAGACACCATCAGGTACCGGGTAGCGGACTTCATTCTCGTCATATTCGTACTCAATATGACTGCCGCCATCCGCATCCTCGACAGTGATCTGCCGGATGTTAGACCTGACCCGCAATATCAGAAACAAACCGTCCTCGGTAAGCTCCGTTTTCCGCAGCCAGATAGTATCCGGCGAAACCATACTTCTTATCATGATGCCACTCTCCAAAGGGGATTTTTAATCTGAAGATTTTCGCAGGCGCGATTAAGAGCTACATTCAGACGGTCATTGGTAGAGATGTACTTCCTGACCAAGTTGTGACCGTTGCAGTGCTTTATCCAGCCCATGTAAGACATGACGCAGCTTACGACAAATAAGGGAGACAGGTGCTCATAATCCGACTCGATGAGCCTTATCCTCTCCCTGAGCTTCCTGGCTGACGACTTCCGCAGCAGGGTGTAGCTTCGGAAGCTGCGATAGCCCAGGAAGTCCACGCCCCGCTTGTCGACCGGGAATATCTGCGTCTTCGGATTGAGTTCCAGGCAAAGACTTCCGAAATACTCCCTGATTTCTTCCAAGAGGTAATGGAGATACGCTTTGCTCTCATGAAGAATGACGCCGTCGTCGCTGTAGCGGATGTAGTATTTTAATCCCTTGACCTCCTTGATCCAGTGGTCAAAGCCGTTCATATAAGTATTGGCAAAGTATTGCGACAAGTAGTTGCCGATAGGAATATTAGTCTCGCCTCCAGGGCTTCTTACGATGTCCTCCAGGAGCCACAGGGTATCAGGACACTTGATTGTCCTCTCGATAATTCCCATCAGGATATCATGCCTCACCGAAGGGTAATAGTGCCGGATGTCGAACTTCAGGCAATACTGCGTTTTAGTCTCATCCTTCATGAACCTGTGCAGTCTGGCCAACCCAGTGTGTATCCCCTTGCCCGGGACCGCGGAGTAGCAGTCATAGATGAACGTCCTGTCCCATATTGGCTGAAGGATGTTCATCATGGCATGGTGCACAATGCGGTCGGGGAAGTAGGGCAGCTTGTAGATTTCGCGGAGTTTGCCCGAGTCGAATACAATCTTCTTCCGGTACGGTGCGGTGTGAAAAGTCTTGTCCCGGAGTATCTGATGGACCTGTCCCAGGTAGCCATCAATATCACGCTCCACCATCTGCACCTCGGCATAGTGGCCCTTACCCTTCTTGGCGTTATGGTGAGCCAAGGTAATATTCTCCGGAGCAATTATCCGTTGGTAGAGATTCCCGTATCTTTTCATTTCCTTAACCCTGTGAGCAGGGAGAGCCTTCCCTCTCAGTACCAGCACTACCTGCTCATCGTAGTGTATTCGACCTTGCGGTCAGGTTAAAATGCTGTTCAGGGCTAATCCAGTCCTGAGCTCAAGCTGTGTGCCGATATTGCGATTGGTATTCGCTGCCACATTATTCGAATTACGATAGCTGACACCTGCATTCACGCCATTATTCCAATTGCTGCTGGCTAGCAGGATCGCTAAACATTTTCGCATTTTAACCTTGCACCTCCTTAAAATTTAGCCCACGAACTCAAGCCGTGCGCCGATAGTGCGATAGGTATTCGCCGCCCCATCAGCCGAATGACGACAGCCGACACCCGCAATCACGCCATCAGACCAAGAGCCGCCGGCCAGCAGGATGTTAATTGCACCTGTTCTGTGGCTATACCAATAGTCGCACAGGTACGTACCAGAGGAACCAGCCACGGCACCGGCGATAAAGGTGTACTTCAGCAGATCTTCGTAAACGATATTACTGATATAGCCATCATTACCAGCATCAGCTAACGGTACGGCCAGCGAAGCCTCGTAGTCTCCGCCAGCTATCGGGTTGGCAAAGGTGCCGCTGCCGTCCCGATTGATAAGGCGGTACTCGGCGTCTACGACTTCATAGCCGTCGATGAACTGCCAGATGTTGCCCCAGAGGTTCTCAATGCCACGGTAGGCTATCGGGGTAAGACCATTTACTCCGGTACCGGCGCCGGTGCCGTTGACTCCGATGTTGGTGTCAATAGCATCGAAGCCCGAGATTTCACCGTTGAACCCCGTGCCACCGGCTTTATCGACGATACCTTTACCCACCAACGTCTGGCTGTCCGCTCCGGCATACTCGGTGTATAACAATAACTGCACAGCTGACAGCGACCAGATATTGAAAAGCCCCCAGCCGGCGCCGATGTTACCCGCCAGTGTCCTGGCATGAGTGATGGTAACCACTCTGCCGGTCGGCCCGGCTGTCGTGTTGCCGATAACATTGACTGCGGTATCATTACTCAGTACCTCGGCACCAGCCATCCCGCAGGTTGCATCCCCAGGTTTCCTCAGCCAGATTATAGCTGTATCGCCAGCTGTACCACCACCCCAGGCACCCGCCGTCTTGAGGTAGTCAACGATGAAGAAGCCGCCTTCGGTGGGCGTACTAACCTCATCACCGATAGCTGGTTCAGTTCCCAAATCATCTATGGGAATGCTCCAGATACAGTCGCTGCTGCCGGTATAAGGCTGTACGCCAGTCCGAGAGTGCAGCTTCTCATCGGCGGCGTTATATGCCTCGTCGTCGCCGTCATACTCAAAGTCCGCATTATAGGCCCCCACGTAGATGTGGTCCCTTTCCACGCCGCCTCTTTGCACAAAAGCCGGGTGTACCACGTAGCCGGGCCGGGCTGAGGGGGATATCCACCAGCGGTAGACATTGGCCGAAGGCCTCTCTCCCTTGACGTAGAACTTGGGTATCTCCACCATGACTCTGCCGTCTACGCCGCTCAGGTCAAGGCCATCGCCGCGGGGGTTAGCCCCGTAATGATTTACCGTGCCGGCAGCGGACAGGGTGCACCTTCTCATGCCGCCAAAGACGGGGTGACGGTCGAAGTATCCCGCCTGCAGGGTCACATGATTACCATATTCATCGATGCGATACCAGTCATCGGTAGCCTGATTCCACTCGACTCCGATGACCGAAGGCACCTGCCAGATAGCGTCTAATATTCTGTCAATCCAGTGCATAGTTCACTCCTATGTAGCCGTAGCATAGCTGTACTGACCCGTTACTGCGTAAGGCCCGCCACCCGAAGCCTGCACGGTGATCCTCAAGTTGTCACCGGTCAGATACGACAGTCCAAAAATGTCCATCAGGCTCAGGTAAGTGCCGAAGTTGACCGCCGTTATATCATAAGTGTGTACCACCGTGGCCACGTCGTTTACCAGCTCGTAGAGCCGGACGGTGACCGTGTTGGCAGCGGGGTCGGCGCATTTGAGCCTGAGACTGCGGACGATATACCGGGTGTCTGCTACCGCCAGGTTCAAAACATCAGTTTCACCTCCGGCAATAGCGGTGATATTGACGGCGGTATCGGCCTGCTCCTGGAATCCACCGTCGATAGCGACAATGGCATTCCAGATATTATACAGCCATTGTATCACGTGTGGCATATTCATCAGCTTACCTCCGTCCAGGCGGCAACCTGGCCAAGCCCGATAGTACTGGCTCCGCCTGCTTCGGTGTCAAGGAAGAAATTGATATACATGGCCAGGTCCGGGCCAGGGGTAACGGCGTGTGTGGCGATATGGTTGCTGTTCAACCAGAAATCCACCTGTCCTTCCCCCACGGCAAGGTGATAGAGGTTCCAATCCGTCAGGGTTTCGCCGAAGCCGGTATTGGTCTCCTCTACCCCACCATCATCATTCAAGGTCTGCAGGGCGTCGCCTACCAGGGCAAAACCCATAATATTATTGGTAGCCCGGGTGGCGGCACCGCCGGCGGTCAGTCCGAATATACTCAGTGTATTATCGATATTCCCTACGTTGTCCAACCGCATCTCGAAAGCCAGGTGCAACCGGCGGACATATGTCCCGGGACCAAAGTTATTACCGGAGGCGACCCATCGCTGTATCGACCGCAGCCGGGCGGTTTCATTGGCATTCGGTGCCGAACGCAGTGCCAAGTGCGGCACCCATACATTATCGACCGCCCAGGCGGCTCCGGTGGCGGGGTCAGTCTCGGCCCATAACGCCGGATCGATAACCTCCAGCTGCCAGCTCTCAACAAATCCTGTCCGGGGCGGCAGCAGCGACAACCCGATGTCCGCCAAGTTGGGTCCGGTATTGGTAAGGATAACAAAAGCCATGCCGGCAGCTATCTGCTGGGCAGCACCGGCGGCATTGGTATACGGGTCAATCGTCAGGATACCACCAGCAGCATGGGACTTTATTGACCTGTCCTGCCCCCATGCTCCGCCGGTCAGTACCTTAACCCTGTTACCAACATAGGTCGGATGATTATCGAGATCGGCACAGACCAGCGTCGTTCCCAAGGCATTGCCAGCAGCTGTAGTAACTCCCCAGTACGAGATACCTGCCTGGAGGAGAGGAAACGAGGGCTGGTTGATCATAACACTGCTGGGAGTTCTCATACACTACCTCCAGCAACTAATACCTGTACCGCCCAAAACGCTGCAGCCGCAGCTACCGGCGTCTGTACCACCACCCGGGCATAATTCGCATAGTTGTTCCACGGCAGGACGAGGGTATGAACTGTACCGTTCACACCTAACCCGGCCTCGACGGCCGGAGCCGTCGGGGGCAGAGCCCCGCCGCCACCGCCGATCGCTGCCCAGTAAGCGGCGCTTACGGTAGAAAGATAAGGTGATATTTCTACCCAGCAGTTGAGGGGTCCGGGAACGCCGGCTACCACCACTTCCGTGGCCAGAACATAAAAGATCTTTTCCTCGTAAAACCGCGTGTCAACTTCTATAGAGGTATGCTCGAGGGCATTGTTTATCAATTCTACTTCGGTTCCTGCCCACCATATCTGCGGCAGGACGAGAACCGGGGTCTGCATTGGCATTCTCATTGAATGTTACCCCCCTAACTTCTTTAGCCGCCCATTGATTTCCTTGAGCTGCTTCGCCACACCGTCATTCCCGTAATTCCGGATTATTTCACGACCTTTCAAAAGGTCTTCTTCGGAACTGAACACGAGCGTTATATTCATGGCTTCGTAATATTGGGCAGTAGTGCTGATATTTCTGACGGTCGATATGATAGGATTCTTATCCGTGAATTCCACCCAGACGTTCACCTCAAAACCATTCCACCCAGGTGCCATGGGACCGTCCTCAAGTATGATACCCTCGTTGATACTGGTAAATTCAAAGGCGTTTGGCGTCATGGCAGGTGATGAGATGGAGAAAAACATTATTTCCGCATAGGCGCCAGGACGGGGATAAATCTGGAGGTCGACTTTCAAGCCGGCAGGAAATACCGGCACCAACCGGCGTGACATACCGAAGCGGCAGACACGTCCACCCTGTTCGTCCCTGTATGCTAATAGATATTCGGCTAACGGTGTCGTAACTCCCATCTTCCCTCCAGCAAGGAGAGGCGGGAAAAGAAACTGCCACGTTCTTACAAGTATTTCTCAAGAAATATGGCCGATTCTTTTCCCGCTCACCTCTTATTTTTTAACATTCGCCGGCTGCTTGGGATCCCCGGCCGACGGCGACCCATGGACCACTTCCACACCCGGCGTCCTTGACGTTACTCTGTTTCCGATAACGTAAATCGTTACATGAGACATGGCTCACCCCTTAACTCCCGAACTCCTCGATTTCAACCGAAACCACGATACCTGCAGCGGAAGCAAGCAGATAGATGTCACCGGTACGTCCGTTTACCAGAGCCAGATCTACCGGCGTAAATTCCACAGCAGGAAGTTCGGCCTCTGTCCATGCGTTATCCATTCCATTAAGGACCAGGAGAGTCGGCAGATACGCAACAAAGTTGGGAACAGCTGCCAGGTCAAGGGTACCGAACTGGACGGTAACATTGCCGCCGGTATTATTATAGATCAGCACCTTTTTGATGACTGCTGTGCGGCTCACCCCGGATCGGTTCACGCCGAGAGTATGTACCAGGTCATTAGCAGCTGTGCTGACAACAAGACCTTCAGAATTGGGTTTTAGTATAATCGGTCGCATGATTCCTCCTTATCTACCCTGAGCCGGAACGTAACGAGCGTTCGGGTGAATGTAGTCTGCCTGCTTTTCCTGTTTGAGGATATACCGGTATCCGAAGAAACCGATCCTCGCCATGGGTAAATTTGCCCCGCTGAGATTAAAACAACCCAGACGGGCATCCTTATCCCCAAGTCCACCGAGTACCCAGAATGTGCTCGTGGTTAGATTCGGGTCATACGTAGGGGTCATGAGATTCACGCCGGCCTGACCGCCTCGCGGTGCGAAACGCGCCATGTTGGAAAGCTGCCAGAGTTGCGCCTCGATGTCATCAAGGACAAAAAATCTCAGGTGAGCCAGCTCATTTGCATTGACCTGGATTGCGTTTAGAAGCTGGGCCGCGATAGTCCCTCCGGGAAGAACCACCCCACCTCCGGTCACGGCAACGAGATCAATAACGAACGCGGATGATCTTGGCTGCGGTTCGATAAAATCTACTTCAAAGCCAACCCACCGCTGTTCGGTCCACACCGCCAGGTGTTCCTTGATCTGGCAGATAGGAGATATGGGACCATTATCATACAGATTTGCTACTTCCATAGCTTCCTCCTTTGTTCGTTCGTTCGTGAGAAGCTACCTTCTCTTAAATCGGTTTGAACCTGTCTTTACCCGAACTGCATACGGGGCATTTCTTGAGGGGCGCACCCTCAGCGATCTTGCCGCAGACTTCGCATCTGAAGAAAACGGGGGAATCTTCTGTCGCTGCGGCTTCCACTTCGGGGGAATCTTCTGTCGCTGTTTTGGTATTTGCTTTCCTTGCCATTTTCTTACCTCTTTATAGCCCGGGGGAGAAGCTACCCTCCCCCCCGGGCTAATTTTTAGGCTACGTTGACGGATGACGATGGTGACAGTTTGCGATATACGCAGAAGATATCACCCGTCCAGGTGCTTACGGCAAACGTGAAAATGATGACGCCGTTACCGGCAGCGCCAATGCCGGCCAGCATACCCTGTGGCGGATGCAGCAGGGCAGTAGTCAGCGGCAGTGCCCCGGCCGCACCGGCAATCACACCGGCTACGTTCAGGGGTATGGCGAAAACGGTACCGACAGCACCGTTGATAGCCACTGCGGCTGCCTCTCCGGCGACACCGTTAATGGTAGTCGCCAAGGTGGTGGCGCCGCCGGCCGCGGCGGTCGCCCGTCCGCCCAGAAGATAAATCATGACGGGGCCGGTGATCGTGAAGATGTTGTAGGCACCGGTGACGCTGGTATATACCTGGGCGGGACGATACGCAACGTTTTCCCTATCAAGCCAGAGTTGTTTTACTTGTCCACTCATTTTTTTCCTCCTACCCACCGTAAATGAGTGTTACGGGGAGGGGCACGATGGCCCCTCCTGGAAACGATATTCGCTTGGCCGTTAAATAACGGTCTGCTGTATGGGTTCGGCGATGAAGGTGGCCAGACGGACGCGGGCACCGACACCGGTGGCAACTCTCGCCCGGATCTGGACGTTCATGATTTCCTGCGGGTCATAGTAGACCGGCTGGGAGAAGTATCCGGTGGCAGCTTGGCCACCGTACAGACCTTCAAGGTCGAACTGGGCGCGGCGGTTATTAGCGGCGCCGACGCCGAACTGGATAAAGGTAACGGTTTCCCCGGCCATGTCGGCCAGCAGTACATCGATGCCGTAGAACACGACGGCCTGGTTGTTCGGTACCTGCGGGGTCAGGGCGGCGGGGACGTTGTTCGCGAAGACCGAGTACATGCCGGCGATGGCGACCATCGGCATGGAGAGCCAGCCGGTCAGACCGACCGCAGTGGCGGCCGGCACGAAGTCGACGACATAATCGGCATCGCGGACGATAATAGCGGGATTGACCGGATCGAGGGCCTGGGCCTCGGGGACGGCGAGTTTCTTCGCCAGACGAACGCGGGCCATGCGCTCGGCACCGGCGCGGAGCCGTTCCTGGTTCGCCAGGGCGGCCTTTTCAGCTAAGATGATATAGCTCATAGGATATACCTCCGTGGGGTAGTTATCCCCATTTTATTTTTCGATTTCAGGACATCTTGACATCGCTGTATTCGGGAACGACCGTCTGGCGGATCCCCGTATACTGCGCTGCAGGGCGGAAGGCCAGGCGGGAGCTTGCCTTACGGGAAGTTCCGGCCGCGAACCGGTTATAGACGTTATGAGCTGCCGCCGGGAACGCGGCAATACCCATATTCTTCACGAAATCACCACCGAAGTTCAAGAGGGCTCCGGCGTATCCGCCGATTGCCATGAGATAGGTGGCCCATTCATTCCAGTCCGGGGCAAACTTTTCCGTGATGAGGTCAACCGCAACAACGGCTGCAGGAGCTCCGAGGTCATTAACAACTTTCATGAGTCTACTCCTCCTAATTTTTATTGAGGGGGCCGGACCTTAATGCAGGAGAGCGGGGCCGCCCATAACTACATTAAGGTCACGGCCCCGCTCCTTTAAGATCACTTATATGTGTGCTCTCGACCGACCGAAGGCTTTCGATCGCATTCGCCACGAGAGCATTATCTGTCATAGTGTAAACATAACCACTTCGATATGTCAATAGATTTTTGCTCATTTCCTGGGTTTTCCTTTACTGGAAATAGCGGAAACCGCAACAACAACACCTAACCCTATAAGCACCACCGGCAAGATACCTACCCCTGACTCGGTTGGTTCATCTGCCGACGGCTCATCCTCAGGTGGTTCCTCTGCCGGTAGATCATCATCAGGCGGTTCCTCTGCTCCAATTTCCCTGAAATGACATTTCACAGCCCTGTGCTCCGTCATTGGCTTCACCCACCCTGGGTTAGAATATGACACCCCCCCGACAATCTCATCAGACCACTTTTCAAACTCCCAGCCCGCTGCCGGCACCGCGGTCACCTGAACATTGGTGCCATAAGGGAATGTCCCTGTATAGCCGTCATACCAAGCTCCCCGACCTTCTATACAAATGGGGAGGGTCTCGACAAATCCCTGACCTTCGACATCGATTTCCAGCGGCATTACTTGAACCGTTTCCATGAAGTGACATTTAATAGCACGATGTTCTATCATCGGCTGGACATACTCCGGATTGTTGGTGGATATCCCTCCGTTAATTTCATCGGACCATTTCTCGAAGGTATAAGGTGTATACGGCACCGCGGTTACTACGACACTGGTACCATACGGGAACGTCCCGGTGTCGCCATTGTGCCAGATGCTCCTGCCCTCGATGGAAGCCGGTGCAGTAGTAACGTACCCCCAGTCATTATGGGGTATATCCACCTCGAGGGTTTGGTCAGGAATGATTGGTGCTTCTTCATTAAAATGGCATTTTACAGCCCGGTGCTCCGTCATCGGCTGGACATACTCCGGATTGTTGGTGGATACTCCTCCGTTAATTTCATCGGACCATTTCTCGAAATAATAGCCGGTGTAAGGCCAAGCGCGTACCTGTACGTTGGTGCCGTCGACGAATGTTCCAGTGTCTCCATTGTGCCAGATGCTCCTGCCCTCGATGGAAGCCGGTGCAGTAGTAACGTACCCCCAGTCATTATTGGGTATATCCACCTCGAGGGTTCTGATGGTCTGATTAAGTGTTATACTTTTGGTCTTACTTTCGTCATAATACCAGGCATAGTCACTGGCACTTTTATAATAAGAGTGGATAGTAATGGTCACACCGACAGACGGCATGACGAAACCGCCGATAAACTCAGCGACCCATCCCGCAGGAGTATAAACCTGGTCAGCGGGGAACGTTACATTCGCCCCGTTATTCATAACCCCGCCCACCATGATATTGATGCCTTCACCCGATATATTCTTGATCCTGACAATCACCGGAACGGAAGCGCCAACTACAGCACTGCTGGGTGCTACGATTTCAACGATACTGGTCTTAGTCCCCATATTTCCTCCCTGCCCGGTTTTTATTCACCAGATAATACCCGGCAACAAAAACAGCCCCGGCTGCCGCAATGGCCACAATCGGGATAGCAGCTAGTGTATAGGGTGCATTGTCACCTAAATATTCGACGATATCTTCCGTCTTGCCGAGGACGTAAGACAGTCCCACTATGAACAGCAGAGCTAAAACTCCAACTATCACGACCCCCCAGATCAGAGGGATGGCACTCACCCCACCATAATTGGTGTCAGTGGTTGCGACCGACCGGACGAAATATTTCGTCTCCCAAGTCGGAGTAGTATCCTGCCAGACCCGGAGTTCCAAAAGAAAACATCCCTGTTTCTGGAGCTCCTCCTCATGACCGGCGATCATCTTGTCGGCGAGATACTGGGCACCGACCTGCTCGCCCAGGGGAACGGTAAACGTCCACTCCTGCAGTTGGGCGGAGCCCCGATAGTCCTGATGAAATTTCTCGTCGATAATTTTTACCCACGACATCGGATATCACCATTCCGTCTATCAAGCATAATTCGCTGGAGCCCACGGTATCGACTTGTCATCGGTATACCCGGGCGGCTCGGCGATGCTCTGAGCATTCCCAGAAATAATCACCGATAAGGTCTTGCCAACTACGAGACCGATAATTGCCCCGCGCCAACGGTTTTCCTTGTCGACCATCGCGCCGGCTGCGCCGCCAATAGGTCCAAGTATCTCTATCATCGACGTTCTCCTTCTATCGATGCCCAGTGCAGATAGTCAGATAGCCATGTGGAATATACATCGGCAAAGGGAATCAGTTGAGTTTTACCCTCAACAGCTTTGACTTTCTTGTCGTTAAAGAAGTGGACGGCCTCGTATCGATCAGTCGCACAACTGGGAACCAGTGGTGGCACCAGCGAGGTTGTGCTCTCCATGGTGTATTCTTCACCGCCAAACCTCACATTTACCCAAGCATGGCCGCCAGGCCGGCCGGTGTATAAATTACCCAGAACACAGGCTACTTCATCCTCGGATAGCTCGTTTCTCAGCAGAGAGGTGAGCAAGAACGATTTGACCGCACAATTCCCTACTCTGGTCTTGATCGTCGTCTCCGGTAATGTCCAGAGGTCATCCTGCACGGAAACTTTGCCGGCTATCCAGACCTTTCCCCGGACGAATTTCACGTAATTCACCTGGTCAGCCACCCATTTCCAGCAGCTAGTAATTCGCTCTATGACCTCGGTAATTCCCTTGGTCAATTTTTCGTGGAGTGCCTGGACCTCGAGGGCATCCGGGGTGATGAAGTCAGTCAGCCACCGTCCCTCACCGAAGAACGTAGCCGACACTGGCTGGTCGTTTATGGGAATCGCCTCTCTCTCGAACGTTATCCGGTTGGCATCTTGTATGGGCATTTTAACCCCCCAACTTGGAACGCGCCTGTTTTCTCAACCATTCGGCACCGGTCTCGGTACTGGCCAATATGGCAGGTCCTAGGACGATACCGGCCACGAGACCGATTCCGCTGGCCAGCATCCAAGTAGGGATGGTGACGCCGCTGATGGCTTGATTTATAGTATTGCAGTTCGGGCAGTTTATCTTCTGGCCGGCATAATTAGCCTGGAGAGGATATCCGCAGGTAACACATTCACCTATATTAGCCATTACTTTTCTCCTCCGTCATCGCCTGCCGGCTTACAGCCGCAGCCGTCTGACAATGTTTTCGCAATACCGTAGATTTCGAGCTTGTGACGAAGTTCCTCGCCGGCCATGACATGAACCGCATCCGCAAGATCCGGATAGCCGATATCCCTGACCTGCTTGGCCATCAGCGAGTAAAATTCAGCACCATCCTGTTCATCCTTTACCCATTTCAAAAAGATATCGCGGATAGAGCAACAACGGGTCTGTGGTGAAATAGGCAAAGGAGGCAACGCAATACGTTGACTCCTTAATATTTTTTCTTTATCCTCGTCTGACAGAGCTTCCCAATCCTTGAGGTTCATAGTTATATTTCCTCTCCCCAAAACAAAAGGGGCCGCACAGAGGCGGCCCCGCATCTTTTCACAGTTATGATAATTCTAGGGACTACTTTTGTCAATACCCTGCTTGCCGGTTATCTCGGAAAGCCAGATATCCACCTGCTTATTCAGCCATTCCGAAGCCTCGTCCCAGTTGATTATCAGCGACGCTACGGCAGGAAAATCTTCCGCCAGCGATTCTATCACCCACTCGGCAGTGAACCAATTGACGTTACCCAGTTTACTGACGTAGTCCCTACAAACAGACTGCTGCGATAAAGTCAGAAGCCCCCAGAGCGAAGTCCCTTCCCGTACCCAACCCGTGATAGTTTTAGTTGTCATATCCTGACTTTTTAATAGCTCAATAAGTGCCCCTCGAAGGATATACGGACCTGCGCTTTTCAGGACGGCATTACCGACGGGACCGGCGAGTTTCATCAAGGACTCAATCCCAGGCATCTATTCATCCTCCTCGTAACCACCGCCGGCCGGGGTAGATTGTTCAACCGTAACCTTCGTGTTGCTGGTGCGTATTATGGGATATCGTGACTTGCATCCCACACAGGTGGCCATAGTCGTTGTCGGTCCTATCGCGATCATGGTTTTGCATTGAGGGCATTCAAATTCACCCGTTTCACCTTCGCCAGCCTCAAGGTGAAATTCGCTGGGAGCCGCCGGGGCAGCAGCCTTTTTACTTATCACGCCGTCAGGTGTACTCCCGCCACCACCCTCCATCTTCTCGGCAAGTGCTTGGCCAACACTATGACCAATTACTTTCGGCATGTTGGCCAGCAACGAGAGTTGCTCCCGCTTGATCTTGAGCTCTTCCATCGCTACCATGCTGGCGCGATCAGACTCCCTGAGTTTCATTTCCCAGGCGCGATCAGACTCTTTCATCTCACGGTCAAACTTCCGCTCCTCGCGGGCCATCTCCTGCTGTATGCGCAGTGTTTCCAGTTGCAGGGTAGGAGATGACGAGTCTCCAAACCCGCCGAGCTTGGTACCCAGTGCCTCGGCGGTCTTCTTGATCTCCTCGTATTGATCGAGAAATGACTTCTGGGTCATGCCTGATTTTACCTGTTCGTTCAGCTGATTTAACTGACTGGTAAACATATCACGGAGACCGTCCATCTCTGCCTTGTGTGCCCGATCCTCGGCCTGGCGAGCCCTCTCTTCCGCCTCGGCAGCACGTTTT
>JBAZEK010000013.1 GCA_041653995.1 Dehalococcoidia bacterium | reverse complement strand
GAGAAGGCCGGGCCATGGACATAACTGTGGAAGGTACACACTCCTTCGTGTTCAAGAACGGTATCATCGGACACAACTGCGAAGATACTTCCATGCTTGTCGGCTCCATGCTGGAATCGATTGGCTACAAGACCAGGCTGGTCATCGGCTCCGTTCCTGAAGGCTACCACATGTGGGTCGAGGCAATGGACTCCAGTGGGCAGTGGTGGCTGATAGAGACCACATTGGGCATGGTCTACAAGCTGGACAACCGGGCCTCCCTGGGATATGAAGCGGACTACTTCATAACCTGGAGGAACGGATGCGACTATCTACACAAAGCAGAGGACGCGCTCTACTGATAGTAGGCGACGTTCTCTAAACATGATTGCCCTGTGTTCACCCACTGGCCGCCAGTGCACCTGGAGCGTGCTATCATGCTCCCATCATAGCATTGCACTTCGATGGTCGAGTCCTCCTCACACAGGGCATCAGGGCACGACTCATTGGTCGGCACCCACTCATTGCTCTGGCATCCATATGCGTTGATGAAGCCTCCGTCGGCGCACGACTGAGAGATGAACTGCCCCGTTTGGCAACCCTCTTCACATGTTTCATCAGTGTAGATGTACTTGCAGCCATCACATCTTTTGACGGTGATGTACTTGCCGTCCGGGCACTGCAAGTAGATGGCATCGGAGCCGGAGCACATGCAACCCTCGGTCACGGCACCTCCTACACTCTTGCTGAAGAACGCAGCCACCGCGACCGCGCCTATGGCTAGGAGAGCGGCCTCGACCAGCCTCATGACATCCCTCAGTAGGTCTCGATGCTGTTCACATCCGCCCAGCGAAGGTTAGAGCCCGCGTAAGGCATCTGAGGGGTGTATCCAGTAGGTATCCGGGGACGGGCACCAATGGGCTGCTTGGACATTGTATACAGTCCGTAGACTAATAGAGCACCGAGCGCTCCGAGGGCCACGTACTTGACGGTCTTCCTGCTCATGAGGGCCATTCTCATGCCCCCAAATAGGTATCGAGCCCAAGGACCGTGGCCATTCCTGCGGTCATTGCGGCGGACTTCTGCCATCCACTATTCCATAGCAGTGCGGTCAGTACGACCGCACCGACACAGCCCAGAGCCTTCATCTCGTACATGCTCATGGACATTCCGGTCTTCGATACTTTCGGCATTGTTTCAACCACCCTTGTTGTCTCTTTTCTTCATCAACTCTGGTAAGATGTACTTGATGGCGATGTAGCCACCACCTAGGACCAGGCCCGCGGTGAGTATCATATTGGTTATGTCGCTGATGGAGCCGCCACCCCCAGGCAGCTCTGCCGTGTCCACAACCTCTTGTGTGCAGGTGTCGTAGGTGTAGGCGTAGAACGAGGTGTGGATGGTCACGAGCTTGCACACCTCGTCAGGGTCGTCTGGGTTGGTGTATTCGGTGACGTCCTGCCCATAATTCATCAACGTAACCGCGACCACGATACACACCACCATGAGCGCCACCCAGGCCAGGATGCGCACGATGAAAGGCAGGAGGGGCTTGAGCAGCGGTATCAATGCTCCGGTCGGCTGCTGATAGAATATGTCGTCAGGCGTGAACGTGGGATGCGATGCAGGCATGGGATAGATGCTGGGTATCGAGCCCGTGGTCGCCTCCCGGAGATAGGCCAGACCGCCGATGAAGCGCTCATTGTAAGGAACGATTTCCTCAGGGATGGCCACATGCGTTCCCACATAATCATCGGGCACGGAGTTCGCCGTATCGTAGATGTCCACTTCCTTGCCCAGCTCGTCGTTCCATGCTCTACCGATTAGTCCCATATCAATCAGCTCTCCTGCTCGAACTCTTTGTACTGGCAGGTGTTGTAAGTCTCCATACCTAGGCCGCCGAACGGACCCATGCCCATTATGTTAAAGGTATACTTCATGAGCAGCGGGGCCTGGATGTTGCTGGGGTCGTGGAAGTTGCACGTTAGCTTTAGCTGGTACAGCCCTCCCGCGTTCCCGCTCTTTATCTGCGTGAGGAAGAGGTCTCCTGGAGTGGTAAACCCGTTCGCGTCCGTGTATAGTATCATATCCTGCTGGCTGTTGAAGACCTTATAATCCCCGCACCACTCAGGACCGCGTGGGGGGTTCTCATGTATCTTCAGGCCCATGATGTCGCCTGGGCATTCCCATTTGACATAGATGTCGCAGCCAGGGAGCGGGCGGTTCATGTTGTCAAGGACCTTGAAGGTGATGTCCAGGTCCACCCCTCTGAAGAGATTGTAATTGCACGCTCCCGGAAGTTCGCAACTGCATACCTGGCACTCGTCCTCCCCAATACCCTGGAAGATGGGGGGGTTCGTCCGGTCATACAGCACGCCATTGATGTAGACCTCTATCGTGCCTGGAGATGGGTACTTACAATATCCATAGTCCTGGACACCCATGACATACTGGCAAACGTTCTCTGCCCCGTCCATGACGCACCGGACGGGAGCTGCAATGAGCAGGTCATCTCCGTAGCACATCTGGGGGCAGGGCTTGACCGAGCATCGGTTGTCGGCGCAGGCCGCTCCTCCCTCGGTCCAGGCATGGTTCAGGCACTTCAGCGACGTGCCGCCCAAGCAGGCCTCGGAACCTTCGATGGCACAGTAATCGGATGGCGCTTCCTCGCATAGGATGAAGTCCCCTACCTTGTTGCAGGCCAGGCCGGTGGGGGTGTCACAGATGTATGGGTTGCCGCCAGGCACCCATTTCCCATTGGAGCATTGGAACGGTGTTCCAGACTCATCGCACCATGGGGAGTCGGTAGCCTGACATTCTGTAGTTTCCTTGGGCTTGTTGAGATAGAGATATGCTCCGCCCAGGAGGGCCAGGGCACCTATGCCCATGACCAACCTGTTCATTTCAATACCATCCCCAATGCGAGCGCCGCAGCACCCGCAGCGATAAGATAGACATAAGGTTGCACGGGCCGGGGCTCGCATGTGAACAGGTCGGAATCATGCCAGCAGGTATCTCCACCGCATACTTTGTAAGGTATGACCTCACCATTCCAGCAGGTCTCGTGGATGACGTCCCCGGTCACGCAGTCCCCGCAGATGAGGTCCGCGGTCACGCTGGTCTCTGAGGCCTCGAACTCTCCAGAGCCATCAAAGGTCGCGTAGAAGACATAGTTGCCACCCAGATTCAAGATGAAGTACCCATCGGCAATGCCCTCTCCGTTGGTCACTATAGAACCGAGCTGTGCCCTTTGCGCAGGATTGCTCTCATGTGCGTAGCTGAACCTGATGGTGGCACTGGCGAGAAGTTGACCCCATGACATCAGGGTCGCGGATAATATGAACTCCTGGCCCTTGATGACGGGCTGTGGAGAGATAAGTAATTGTATCGCTGTGGTGGGCATTATACCACACCTCCACTGGAGAGCGCCATGGACATACCTCGTACTGGAATCGCGGTCGTAGCTATTAAACCTACTTCCACGTATATGCCTTGTACAAGGAGTACCCCGCAGTAATCATGAGTAGGCCCATGACGAGCAGCTTTACCTGCTCGGGACTGAGCAGCTCTGCTCCCGGCCTCATCTTTTCTTACCCCCCCTAGAGAGGACGTATAGGCCGACAGATGCTACTGCGGGGATGATTAGCCACCACGGCAGGCTGCTCATGGGGGCTGCACAAGGCTCGCCGGTTGGGTTCATGGTTCCATCAACACAGGCCCAGTATTGCCCATCGTTCCGGCACTCATAAGCACCCTCACTGCATGGTTCGTTCGAGCAGGGCAGGCCGTTGGAGTTCCAGGCGTATCCGTTGCAGACCTCTTCGATGTCATTTATACACCTTGTATCACCGGGAGTACAGACCTGGGTGGGGCAGGAACGACCGCTGGGCACCCAGCTATGAACGGCCCGGCTCCAAATCTCAGTGTAGACAATGGAGTTGTCCCAGCAGATAGTGGCCGTATCAGGATTGCCGACACCTTCCGCAGGCTCGGTCGGGCAGGAATATGTGTAGAGCACCCAAGTATGTGACGCCCGTGAGTACACTTCCTGGGACTGGACCGTAACACCGTCCCAACAGTACACAATGTTCCTGATTTCTCCATCCGGCGTCTCAGTTGGACAGGTGTATGTCTCCAGGTTCCAAGAGTGCGTGGCCTGGGAGTAAACCTCTTGCGACTGGATGGTGGTTCCGTCCCAACAGTAGGTGATATTCCTGGTAGCACCATCAGGGGTCTCCGTTGGACATGTAAATGTCTGAAGGCTCCAGGAGTGGGTAGCTTGTGAGTATACTTCCTGAGATTGTACACTTCCATCCCAACAGTACACGATGTTCCTGACCTCGCCGTCCGGGGTCTCTGTCGGGCAGGTGAAGGTCTGGAGGTTCCAAGAGTGCGTTGCGCGAGAGTAGACCTCCTGCGACTCGATACTACCATCCCAGCAGTAGGTCGTGTTACGTACAGCGCCATCCGGCGTCTCAGTTGGACAGGTGTATGTCTCAAGGTTCCAAGAGTGCGTTGCCCTCGAATACACTTCCTGGGATTGGATGGTAACTCCATCCCAACAATACACAGCATTTCTAGTAGCGCCGTCCGGGGTCTCTGTCGGGCAGGTGAAGGTCTGGAGCACCCAAGTATGTGACGCCCGTGAGTACACTTCCTGAGATTGTATGGACCCGTCCCAGCAATAGGTGATGTTCCGTATAGCGCCGTCCTCGGTCTCGGTCGGGCAGGATGCACCAGAAGGTAACCATTCATTGCCAGAGCACACCTCGCCATAGATGGTGCTGCCATCCCAGCAGGTCGTGGGGCTTCTGACATCTCCCTGGTTGCAGACGAAGGGCTCGACAGCGGTAATCGAGACCTGGTTAGAGGCACCGGAGTAACTGACACAAGGGTCGTGATTGACCACAATGATATAGTTGCCAGTGACCGTAGGCAAGGTATATGCGACACCGGGGCAAGGTTCCACAGAGCCTGCTGGACGTGAGAGGAAGCTGATGTTGCTTGATACCAGGTTCTCGGGGGAGACGGAACCTCTGTACACCTGAGCATACAATCGCTCATTGATGACATCCATCCGCGTAACACCATCGTAGTAGTACAGCGCACCACCGATGGTTATGACGCTTCCAGCTTCCACACTTTGTGATGGGCATATGGAGACCGCTATGTAACAAGTTTTCATCGCCACGGATATACCTCATCTCCAGAATGGGAATACTAGATATTAGCCTTATCTAAGGATGGATGACGTACCCGAGAGCGAAGGATATTAGCCCAATGATGGTGCCAGTGATGGCGAGCCATGTGCCGATGGACTTGCTATCGACCTTCTCATCGATTTTCTTTCCATGGTCCGATACGACCGCCGCATCGGCCTTCCCGGAGAGCTTGGCCTCCAACTGAGCTATGGCCACGGTCACCATGTTCCTGAGGTCCTTGTCCCGTTCATCGAGCGATTCCTTCAGGTCGATGAGGTCCTCCCGTGTCCTGTCCAGGCGTCCGGTCGTCGCGCAATCGCTCTGCTGCAACCTCGCCACATCCTCAGCAATCTTCTGGACCTTGCACTGGGTATCACCATGATACTCTCTGACCGCATCCAGTATATTGCCCAAGATTGGCCTAAGTTCAGCCAAACCGTCCTTGTCTGCGTTGCCCATTGGAATCACCCGAGAGGACATCCAGTATCTCCTCGCACACCTTTAGAAGGCCCTTCATCTCATCTTTGGAGTCCTCGGGCTGTGGCGGCTCCTTGGGGATATACCTCACGCTAAGTGGTATATGAGTGTATTAATAAATCACTATGCTTTACAAATTAGGTCTCCTCGACCTCTTCGATTGTCTCCGTACCCTCGCACTCCTTTGAAGCAATGGCTATGGCCGTTGCGCGGTCTATGGAATACAGCGCGACGAGCACCTCCAGAAGCTCGTTCATCGCTCTGATGCCCTTCTTCAGCTCCTTCAGCTCGTTGAGCTGTTCCTTATATAGCTCCAACATTCCCCAATTTGCATCACCTGCTGTCAAACAGCTCCCTCCTGACATTCTCAAGCGTCAGTCGCAGCCACTCCTCACCACCTTGCTCAGTGTGCACCACGTCTACAATGTCCTGGCGATGCGCATCGGACAGCCACTTCAGCACATTGGCGGATGTGATGAGGTGTGCGCTGTCCTTGAACCTGCGGGCGATGGGCTGGACCCGGTCAAAGGTCCAGGAAGTGGCCTCCTGCCCCTGCTCTCTGTATAGCTGAACAATATCTATATTGTCACTGATGGCGGCCTTGAGGTTCTCACAATCGGGCCCGGCGTACTCCTCGATGAGCGGAACCAGGGCGGTCGATATGAGCATGGTCGCTAGGCTGTCCCCAATGGGCTTGAACATGCGCTCATGCTCCAGATAGATTTAGCAGCTCATCGATGAGGCTGTGCCTGTCGTTAAATTCCTGGGGGTTCAACCCCATGGATTGGGCCAGGGACGCCAGGTCGTTGTCCGAGAGCGCATCCAGCTTCTCCCGTCCATCTGCTGATGGAGCGCTCATGTATCCGGGAGCGCCGGAAAGCTCGGATTCGAGGTTGAAATGACCCATGCTCCCATAACCAATGTCGTTACTGTGGATGGGCGAAGCCGTGCGCGGCGTGGCCATGGGCGTCGGTAGAGCCGAAGGGGCCCCCGGCTTGGTGTGACTGGCACCACACTTAGGGCAGATGACCTCTGGTGGGTCACCAACGACCGGGAACGTGGCCTCGCAAGCATCGTTCATGCACTTGAACTGCTTAGTCACTGGCGCTTGGGCCCCGGCCCGGTTCTGGAGCGTCGGCATAGCCCGTCCGGTGGGTGGAGGAGCGCCCCCGCCCCCTCTTGAGCGTGCGAACTCCATCAGCACCGGCTGCATGACCTCGGAGACCGTACCGATGATTTGACCGGCCATCTCCATGGTCTTATCCTCTTTCTCAGTACCGCCGACCCCGAGGTCCTTCAACCCATCCTGAAGTCTCTTGGCCTCTTGCAGGGTCTTGAGTATGTCCTCCTTGGCGGTCTTCTTGTCGGCCACCTCCTCCTGTAGCCTCTCAATCTTGGAGCCGAGCGCGGCCTTGAGAGCTTCAATCTGTATCCTGGAGTTCTCACTCCTCATCTGCTCCTTATGCTCATCGAAGCGCCTGAGTTCCGCGTCCCTCTGAGCTTGCAGCTCGGCCTGCCGGGCCTCGAACCTCAATCTCTCTTCCTGAATCTTCTCATCGCCACCCAGGGTCTTGATGGTAGCGAGCTGCATGAGGTAGGAGTTGAAGTCCTGCTCCTTGGGCTTGGCTGTGGACAGCTCCTCCATCTTACGTCTGGTCTCACGTACCTCTTCGAGGAACGGTCTCATCGCGTCTCTGAGCCTATCCTTCTCCTCCAGCTCCTTCAGCTTATTGAGCTGGACCTGTATCTCGGGAGGGATATTGCTGGAGCCGTACATGCTGTTCGGCCTTGCCCCGTCGTTCATGGCCTCGTCCATCATCCTCTGCATCCACTGCATGTTCTTGCCATACTGCTTCATGGACGCTGCCCACTGCAAGCGCTCCAATGGGTTCATGTTCATCAGCGCGGCAGGGTCGTAGGTCAGGGGGTCGGCCATCTTCGTTCTCTGCATAGGCTCGGTCCTCTGCTGTGGTGGGGACAGGATGTTCTTGTACGTGTCCAAGATGTTCTTGGCCCGGCTCTGCGGCACCATGGCGTTGGTCAGTATCTCACCGAGCTTGACGACGTTGTCCGGCTCGTAGAACTGGAACTGCTGGACGACACCATGTGCGGCCCTGGGGGATACCATGTTGTAGTACAATATGTCCCGGAGGTTCGTCAGCACATCGGGGTGCTTGGTCTTGGTGGGGTCGAAGGTGGACTTCCATTCCCTCGTGTCGCTCTCCTCCTCATCGTCCATGACCCTAGCATATTCCTGAGGAGCGGAAGTAACTTCGACAGGCTCGGCCTGCTCAACATTTGCTGCCGGTCTTGCTGAAGTTGCCTTGGCCTGTTCCTTCTCCCTCTTCTTGACGTGACCGCGACCGTGGCCACCTAATGCCTGTGCCGTTTTGAACGGCCCTGCTCCGCACTCATCACAGAAGAACTCTCCATTTTCTTCGACCATGAATATACCTCTGAAACATGAATGAGGCTCAGCATATTTAACTCACTCGCTCAACTTGCTCAGCAAATTTTCAGCATATCATCATTTGCTGATTTGCTGCTATGTGCAGAAAACTTGCTTACGAACGTAAAATCAATGAGACCATGACAATCTTTATGACGTCAGTATCTGATTCACTCACGAGGTATGTCCAATGACCAAGGAGATGAAACTGCATCTCAAGAGAGCGGAGCTTGAGCTTAACAAGGCAAGAGAAGCGACGCGCTGCGGATGGTGCAGGAAGAACATCGAGAAGGCCAAGACCGCGGTCAACGGCATAGCCTCGTTATCGGACGCTACCGACAAGACGGCAGACGTCATTGCTACCAAGACCGAGGCCGAGCTTGAGGAGCTAGGCGGCAAGGTCGGTGTGCTCAAGCAAGTTGTGAAAGATAGCAGAAGAAGCTCCAAAAACAGCGAAAGGTTAATTATGCAAGATGACGATGCCAACTACAGAGGTATATCTGTGGTCGCTAAGAAAGATGCAGTGATGGCCATCGGTGGAGCGCTCGTGCTCGGAACCGGTGGCGGATATGCCCTGAACCGGATAGATGAGCAGTTCCAGCCACTGGGAACCCAGTGGTATGCCAAGCTCGGCCCCATGGTTGGCGTGGTCGGTGGCGCGGCATTGATGCTTGCAGCAATGTCTGGCAAGGTCAAGAAAGAAGGCATGAAGACCTTCATGCTCACCGGTGGGGCAGCGTTGCTTGCGAATGGTGCGCTCAAGTACGTCGAGGGTATGACCGCGACGGCACCGATTGGAGCGTACAGGATGAATCTCCCCCGCTATGCTGGGGCCAGGCCGAACGTGGCCAAGCCGGTCGGCGTCATGATGCCCAACCTGCTGAACGTGGAGTCCTACTGAGGTGATATGTCATGGCAAACCTAATGCAGCCTTATGACCCCATCAACCTCGACCAGGTGAAGTTCGCCTATAATGGGTCTCGGGACACACTGAAGGAGATGCTTCCGTACTTCTACAACGATTTGGAGAACATTATTCCCAACGTGAATGTGTCCGCCCGTGTCGTTGCTGGAATCGTCAAGTGCGTCCTTCTCGGTGAGCAGAAGTTCACCCAGAAGTTCGGCGGATGGCAGCCCCTGTCCAACGAGTTCGGCATTGCTCCTCTGAGACCATGCCACGTTCACCTGCCTGACAACAGGTGGAGATGGACGTCCGGTGCGTCGACCTCATTGTTCTGGTCCGCGTCCGACAACTTCGTTGGTCCGTTCACAGTGAGCAACCATGCTATCATCATGATATATGGTTACTTCAACCTGGAGCCCATCCCGAACACTCTGGAACTGTACTTCCAGCCCGGTTCCGACAAGCTGCCCATCTGGTCAGTTGTGCCGATGAGGCTGTCCAAGCAGAGATACATCTGCCTGCCCAAGCCCATCATCATCGAGCCCAACTCCGCCATCAACATCAAGGCGTCCTGCGCTGTGGTGTCCACGGTGGAAGAGATGGGTCTGTTAGGGTTCTACTTCGCTGGCAAGAGCAGGTTGATTACCGAGCAGATAACGGACTGAGGTGGTAGCTGATGGCAGCTATCACCACCACCACTTTCCATATCATCCTGGAAGCGGCCTCTGGCCACAGGATGGTACAGACTGTTGGTCGGACCCAGTTCGTGGCCAAGGCCAAGACCAAGACCTTGACCACGGACTACAGGCGAATGGTGTATGGAACAGTGAACGCTCAAAAGCCTCCACTGGCCGCGGCGAAGACCATGAACTCCGTGAAAGCGGTGTTCCCCTATCTCTCGACCACGAACTTCACCCAGACCCTGGCAAAAAGAAAGATTGTCGTGAACAGAGTGACCTGCAACGCGAACGCATCCGGGTGCATCTTCACCTACTCATTCATCGGGTACTGAGGTGCCCGATGACTTACCCCTTTATGGAGGTATGGTGAGATGGCAAACCTAGCAACTACCAGTTGGCTCATGGTCATGGAGATGGCCTCAGGTCACCGGATGGTGCAGCAGGTCGGCAGGGCCAACTTCTACGGAAGCGCCACGGTCAAGACCATAACAACGGACTTCAGGAAGCTGGTGTACGCGAACGTGAGCGCTCAGAAAGCTCATACCGCAAGCAAGTCCACCACGCTCTTCAAGGCCATGTGGCCCTACGTGTCCACCACGATGTTCACGCAGTCCCTGGCCGATAGGAAGGTCCGGGTCAACCGCTCGACGGCGGCATCATACACTACGTGTATATTCACATACGACTTCATCGGATTTTGAACGATGAGCCCCTTTCCCCTCTGACTCTCTCTCTTAAAGGAGGTGCAAGAACATGAAACCGTTGGCAAACGAAGGCGACATATTAGTCTTGATAGACAATGATGATAACTGGTCGTTCTGGATGGTCCAGAAGACCGAAGGCTTGGTTTATGACATGGCATGGGCGGCGGCATGTACCACGCTCTCGCTGAGCAACTTCACTGAGATTTCCAACCTGGAACCTCAGTGGGAAGAGGACCCGTGGCGCTCGCTGTACCAGATACGGTGCGGCATAGACATCGGCCAGGTGTACGCGGAAATGTTGGCCGGGTCCATACGCAGGTGCCCGTACATGATTAAGCGTCCCTCCACGACCACTCCCCAGGTCGGTTACTTCGATGAGAAGTCCTCACCGTTCATCGACCCCAGGTACGAGTTCTTCCTGAGGCACAACGAGAAGCCCTCTTTCGCAGTCTACAACAAGTGGGGCATGTCCATTACTCCCAAGCTCCACTTCATCGGGCGCAAGCTCATGTGCTGCGACCTGAACAACCCCAAGAGCGCGGAGCATCTCAACCTGAAACCGGGAGACCTGGCCAAGCTCATCCAGAGATGCAAGGACCAGACAATCCAGCACAGGCGGATTACCATGCTCGGTATCGAGAGGTGATGGAATGGCGGACGACGAGGAAATGAGAGATTATCCCAAGCTCAACTACGAGCAGCAGTACGGCAGGAACCTGGACGGCAAGCCGTTCTCGATGTTCAACGAGGTCATGTGCGAGGCCACCATATGTGGGCTCTCCACCATAACCAAGGGCTCCATCACATTGGCGACGATTCCGGCAGGCAAGGAGTTCCACTTCCGGTTCATCAATATCGGTGGATACCCCGTCAAGAGGTCCAAGTTCCTCTTCAAGTATGGGACCGTTGTTGGCTCCGCGGGCTCCTTCCGTCTTGGAGTGACCGTGCCGTCCATGTCATCTTGGACCCCAGGGCCCAATGTGTTCATGAACAACATAAAGGGTATGGTGGCCAAGGGCGTTGTGAGCGTCATCAAGAACACCGTCAGCACCTGTGTCATAACCATCGGCGGGCTTTTAATTCCCTCGGACCCAGGGTTTTAGGTAGGTTAATAATACCCACCGACCCTGAGTCACTAAACCTTTTCATCTTATTTTTATTCACCATTAATTCCATATAGTTGTAACCGTCCTTTACCTTCGAGGGGAGAACATATCAGAGGAAGAGCCTAGTCCTAAGCTGAAATGCTATCTGCAAGACCTGATGAAGCTCAATGAATGGGCCGGTATGCAGGAAGACATTGGCCTGATAGGCGTGCTGGACACCTTATGCAATGAGCAGGGGCGTATCAATGCCATCCTGCACTCCAACGTGACGGTGAAGGGTGAGCTGGAGAACTGGCTCAATAATTTTGCGTACAACATCCGTAAGTTCGAGAGAAAGAACAAGTGGCTGCCACCTGATGCCATAAAAGGCTCTGCGATAGTCGTCGGTGCCGGTCCATCCATAACAGATGAGCAGATAATGGTTCTAAGGAACTATCCAGGTACCATAATCTGCACCAACAAGTCCTTGAAGCGCTGCTATGCTCATCATGTCGCTCCCAAATTCGTGACGGTCGTGCACCCGACCGATGAGATACTTCCTCACTTCGCTCACCAAGTTGTCCGGGACAATCTCTACATGTCCAATGTGGTGCTCTCCACCATGACCCATCCGTCAGTGACGGACGAAATACTGGCCCACGCGGACCCTGACAAGGTGTTCTGGTACAATCCGTCGACCAGTGACATGTTCGTGGAGAACATCGACAAGACCATTAGCTTGCTTTCCAACAGGGGCACCATCGACACCGGGGGGAACGTGGGCATATTCTCCATGCTCTTGGCGTACCAATGGGGTGCGAACCCCGTGGGCATCCTCGGCCTGGAGCACTGCCATGGACCGGGCTCCTGGGCCATGTGGACCAATGAGCAGTCGGATGGCTACGAGTGGCACTACGCGCCTGAGGACGACATGCTGTACTGCATTACTCCCATGTTCAAGTCCTACCTCCACGGCATGATGCAGTGGTACAGTGACGTTAGAGAACTGAGACCGGACTTCGACGTCATCAACCTCACCAAGATGGGGGTTATGTACACCAGGAGACGACCGGAGCGGACGAAGGACGGCATGCCGTATATGGATGTCAAGGACTTTGTGGCGAGGTATTCATGAGCGCATGGGGCTCCGCACTGGCATTGGTAGTGATGTGCGTGGTTGGCATAGTCTTCTGTCTCATCGGAAGACGCCGCGATGATATGTTTGGGCCGTCCATGTTCACCTGGCTTGGAAACATCTTTGTGCTTTTGTCCCTGACCTTACTTTTCATAATGCTCTTAGCGTACATTGCAGAGGTGGTTTGAATCAAGAAAGAGGATAAGAACGTCAACGAGGAGTTCCAGGCAGAGGTACAGCAACTGAATTTCGAGGCCATGCAGGAGCTTATACCTGAGTGGTCAAGGCACATCGCGGAGAACTTAGAGGCATGCAAAAAGTCTCTCAGCTTTGAGGACCTGCCATTGTTCAGGGCCGACGATTGCATTGTCATCGGTGCATCACCATCGCTCACTGACGAGGAGCTGCTGAAGCTCAAGGATTTTAAAGGGGACATAATCGTCACCAACAAGTCCTTTGAGCGCTGCTTCAAGCGGGGGTTGAGGATTGGGTGGGTAGTGCTCCTCGATGCTCACCCCATATCCGCATCACAGTTCAGATGGATGGAGGAGTTCATATCTCGGGACATCATAGATTTTGGCAGCCCGGTCAAGGTAGAGTATGTAGATGACAGTGCCTTCAGGAACGTCAGGTTCTTAGTATCCTCCGTGGCCTATCCTGGCACGATAAAGCTCCTAAAAAAAGCAGGCTGCAAAATATACTTCTTCAACCCCGCGGTCTCGGCCAAGGAGAACGAGCCATATAGGGTCAGTCAGATGTGGGGATGGATGAACAATCTGCCAGAGTTCCCTCACGGTGGGAACGTAGGGACATGCGCGTTCTGCCTGGCCAGGAAGCTGCTGTACAAGAGAATTGGCATACTAGGCATCGACTTCTGCGAGGAGCCGGGCAAGGATTGGACGCACGAGCAGGCCAGGGGCTACGAGTATTTCTACTACCCGGAGTCGAAGAGCATGAAGTTCGTGGCCATATCCAAGGTGTTCAAGTCGTTTATCGCCTACTTCATCGGAGCGGTCAACGACTGCCCTGGAGCAGTGCGCTATCTCGGCACCAGCCCGTTGCTCAAATTCTCTCCATACATTACATCGCAGAGCCTTGACGATTTCATCAATGGTGTGGACGATGAGCCCCTGACCGAGGAGGAGATAAAAGACCTGGAGATTAGTGCTCAGGAGCTGAAGGACGGTAAGGCCATATGCATGAGGCCGGACGAGACCGTCGAGGACTTCCTGAACCGGGAGGTGGAGTGAAATGGATGAACTGGCAGGTTTTGACCCATACGACAGCAGGATGAGGAACAAATTGCAGAAAGAGGTGCTGAGCAGGGTGCAGAACGAGTGGTTCACCAACTATGAGGCCAATCTTCCACTAATCAGGAAATGGGGAGGCATCGAGCACGTCCCATTGGCCGCCAAGTTCGTCATCGTGGGCGCAGGCTGGCCACTGTCGGATGGCAAGTATGCGCAGAAGGGTAAGACCATGAGCGTCAAAGGCAACCTGCACTTATTGGAGAAGGTCAAGTGCCCGGTCATCGTCTGTGACAAGATTGCCGCGACCGCAGCCAGGTACGTCAAGCCGTTTGCGGTCACCGCGCTCAACACGTCCTCGACCGATGTTCAGACCTGGATGGAGAACTTCAGGAAGAGAATGGATGAGCAGTGGGGGCCGGACGCCATCAAGGATGTATGGCTCATTGTACCGGTGACCGTGAACCCCGAGGCCCTTAGGAACTGGGAAGGCAAGATGGCCTTCATCAATCCCGAGAACACATGCGAGGAGCTTATCGCCACTGTTTTCAAGGAGACGGGTCTGGAGCCGAGGGCCAGGGGTGACAACGTCGGCTACTTCTCCATCATCATGGCCATAACCTTGGGGGCGAAGGAGATTACCATCATCGGCATGCCCTACTCGCATCCGACCGAGGATGCTGCCATGGACGCGACCAAGGGGAGGCATTGCGTTACCCTCTACGATGCAATCCTCCGAGCCTATGTGTACACCACGTTCGACTGGATTGACTCAAGGAGGGAGCTGATGGAGGTCCTGGCCAAGTGCAAGGAGGAGCATGGCATCCAGTTCTTCAACTGCACCGGAGCGGGCATACTGTACCAGGCGGGAGTGATAGAGCCATTGATGTTCGAGGAGTGGGTCAAGCACTCCGAGGGATGATATGTCCGAGCTGGGGCTGTATCTGGTCATATTCCTTTTGCTCCTTTTACAGTGCATGTGCTTCATCTGGGTGGCAGCGCTCGCC
>JBAZEK010000012.1 GCA_041653995.1 Dehalococcoidia bacterium | reverse complement strand
AAGTAGCTGAACGGGAGTACAAGACCATCAGCGCAATCATCTTTGCCGAATGCCGTGAAAACGGAATCTTCAGCGACATCGGAGGACCATTAACTGAAATCCATCACATCTGGTCAAGGGCGCAATGCCCCAGATGGTATGTTTTTCAGGCAGAGAACCTGGTAGCGATCAGCCAAAAACTTCACTATGCTATTCACAATAAAGCATATAGCGATATGACTGAAGCGGAAAAGGTTTATTTTGACTACTTTCGAGAGGTAAAAGAGAAACTAAAACAAGACAATGACAATTACAATCAAGGGATTACCGAAGATTTCACTTAACGACTGGTATTCAGGAACACACTGGTCAGAACGCAAACGGATCAAGGATGCTTATAAGTTGATTATCCACAGTCAGGTAAAACAGAAGTTTACCGAACCGTGTGATGTGGAATACCTGTTTGAGTTTCAGTCAAAGCCTTTAGATTGCAGTAATACTGTGGCTATGCTTAAAATGATCGAAGATTGTTTGTTCCCAAAAGATGGAATCAAGGTAGTCAGAAGCATAAAGTTGACATCAAGAAAAGGAATCGAAGATAAAGTAACAATTCAAATAACTTAGACTATGGCTTATGAACCGAGAGAAGGCGACTGTTCAATCTTTAAGAACGACAACGCCACAGGAAAACAACCACAGTACCGGGGAAGTGCTTTGATTAACGGGGAAAAGTACAAACTATCCCTTTGGATTAAGGAGGGTGCAAAGGGTAAATTCTTTTCAGGAAGGATCGAACCGGATAACTACGTTCCGGGTTTGAATCGGGGTGTTGCTGAAATTGACAGAAGCAATGCTGACGAAGTGCCTCCAAAAGATACCGATGACTTACCTTTTTTACGATGAATCCAGTATTTCAGAGGCAACCCAGGACTATCAAAGCCATCTTGGAGGAAGCCAGCCAGACGCATTTTGAGGACATGGCCTTGTCGGAACCTGTCAAGGAAGTGCTCCAGCGGGTGGTCGAGATGAGCGCCTATTCCCGCCCGGGGATCGGGTTGACGAAGGGGTTTGTGATTGACATGGTCACGCGCATCTTTAATTTGAAAAATAAGAGCTGGGTGATTTATCGGTCACGCAAACCTGAATACGTGATCCCTCGCCAGGTGTTGATCACCTGCCTGATTGATTACCTGAACTTCTCTGTTACGGATGCCGCCGCCGTCTGTGGCAAGGATCACTCTACCGGTACCCATTCCCACAAGGTCACCCATGAGACACTGGTCAATGATCGGGAGTATGGAGAGCGCGTGCGCCGTGTATTTGGAGAGTGCAGGAAGATACTGGACGCATCCAAACACCTATGAACCGTAAAACACAGATCATGAATGAATTACTAAAATCACCGCTAACCTTCTGGTTGATCTGGTTATACCAACACCTAAAACACCGTAAGCATTGCCGGATGGATTACCTCTCCCGGATCGAAGCCAGTCACATCGGACGGCACACCCGCCTGTACCGGGACGCGGTGCTGAAACACTCGGCACTGGAAGATCACTCATATATCGGGCGTGGGAGTCATGTTCAGTACGCACGGATCGGCAAGTGGTGCTCCATTGGCCCCAATGTGATGATCGGTGGAGGCGTCCACCCGACCGATCAGCAGAGCACACATCCGGAGAGGACCGGATGCTATTTCCGGGACGTGGTTATAGGGCATGACGTATGGATCGGACAGGGGGCAATCATTCTGGACGGTGTGACCATCGGCAACGGGGCTATAATCGGGTCAGGCTGTGTGGTTACACGGAATGTGAGTCCCTTCAGTATTGTTGGTGGCAACCCGATGAGAGCGATCCGCAAGCGGCCTATTCAAGATGAAACCTGGTATAAAAAAATAGAAACCCATGTTTGAAAAAATCTGTGTCGGCATTGTCTGTATCGTGATCGGGATCGTTGCCTGTGTGATCATCCTGTTTGTTCTTGACACTTGGATTACAAATACCCAGTTTAGAAAGAATATGAAGATCGGTGATATAGGGTCTGTGAAAATGGGAGACGCTGGCTATTGTGTTTGTGTTATTCATGCTATTAACGAAGGAGATAAAATAACCATTGAGGCATTAAGGCAGGTCATTGTTACTAAACGACGCATGATATATTCAGAAAAAATGGTTGTAACAGAATAACGCAAAAGGAGATTCAGACCAAGACAGACCCAATCAACTATGAATAAACTAGTCAGGAAATGGTATAACACCATCGGGGTCAAATTGCCAATCAGGAGGCGCAATCCCCTGAATGATCCTGAAGTAATTAAGCTCCTTAAGGCCGCCTGGTATGCGGGATTTTGTGGAGAGGGGTTTGACACCTTCTTAAAATCAATGCGATGAAATACAACTTTCAAATCCACGGTGAACGAAAGATCGGACAAGGTGCCTACACCGAGGACGACTGGATCATGAACAAGACCGATGAGGAGGCTAAAAAGATCATCCGGCGCTGGAAGAAACGCAAGCGGTTTGACAGCGCAAGGATCGTGAGCAAGATAACGGTCAACGAATGAACTTCACCACCCGCCACCTTCTCCGGCTCGGTCGGCCCTATAACCGCCTGTGCTGGATTCATTGGACGGAAACCGGGCTAATGGTACGGATCAGGCAGATGGTTGAGAAATACTGAAATCACTAAAACTCAATAATATGGTTAATGCGGAATGCAGAAAACTGGCTGAATCAGTAAATAATGCCAAATCAGTTCAAAATGTTATTACGGTCAGCCGGATAATTGACGAGGCTGTTAAAAAAGAAAGAGATAGTATTCGGAAATGGTTACTCGATGAGGGTTATGAACTTTTATCAGAAAAACTGTAGGAGGAACAACAATGACAAAGGCACTCTACTATGCCTTTAAATTACGCAGAACAGTCACCTATACTGATCCGATAACCGGAAAAGAGATCGAGGTAAAACCAAGCGATTGTGCCGGGTATATCCCGGTCTACGAGACTGAAGAAGAAGCCTTCAAAGAATCAGAAGGTGGGAAACATAAAATCGGTGTAATAATAATTGAGGAGGAACAATGACACCTGAACAAAGAGCAAAACTCGAAAGTGCCCTGAAATCAGCAAAAAGGGCACACAAGATCGTGGAAAGAGTACACAATGAACTCTGGATGCAATTCAAAGAAGAATGCTCCATTGAATCTACCAGGGTGCACATGACACGACAAGAAGTTGACTTTACCCGCAAGGCCGAAATGGATTTGTCAGCCGGGGCCGTTAACATCGGGCTGGCATTGGAGGTGGAATGAAGAACTTAAAAGAGTTAAAAGACAAATACCAAAACCAGGAGATCACGGTCATTGGTGCTGGTAAATCAATGGAGCGATATACCCCGGAATCCTTCTCCGAGAGGATCACGATAGGGATAAACTATGTCTATAAGCGCTTTCCGGTCACTTACACCGTGGCCCGGCACCTGGTGGTCATCCGGGAATCTCCGCCGAACCTCGTCTATCCGGAGATCACCTGCGATCTGGACGGGCTCAATGCGCCAAACATTCCCGGCTATCGCTTCGCCGATGAGCTGGTGCAGTCGGGGACAACCTCTAAGACAGCGATGGACCTGGCTCGGTACATGGGAGCCAAAAAGATCATACTGTTGGGCTGTGAGTGCTACGGCGATTACTACGAGGGCTACCCCACCGGATCAACGAACCGGGCCTGGCTGAACCAGATGCGCTACGATCAGGAACTGTTCATCGACTACCTGACGCGCCGGTACGGGGTTGTGGTTGAATGGCATAGGGAAAAGTCATAAAAAATTTGTAACTTTAAGTATATGACCTACCAGAAAGATACACGGACGGGTGCCCTGTTGGAGATCGAGGGGGAATATTACGAAGTGTCCTGCACAATGGAGGGCATGGAGGTGAATATTCAGGTGACCGGTCTGGATGAGGATCGGTTTCTCGAAAGGATCAGGGAGGAGGATGAAAAACAAAGCAAGCAGCCATGAAATACGACAAGGAGCACATTAATCCCTTGATTGAATCTCTGGAAAATGGAGAGGGAAGGGTAAATGCTTGTAAGAGAGCCAATATCAGCTATCGGTGTTTTCTGGATTGGATGGACGAGAAACATCAATTTTCTCAACAAGTAAAAAAAGCAGAGGCCAAAGGCAACGACCGGATCAAGGATATGCAGAAACGGAAGATCATTGAGGATAAGAGCTGGCAGAGCGGGGCCTGGTGGCTGGAACGCAACCATCCCGATGAGTTCCGCCTCCGGACGGAGCAACACAACACCCAACCGGTGAACCTGATCCTCTATAAGGAGGACGAGAACCTATGACAGGCAAACCATCATGGACCAAGACATCAGCCCAGAAGGCGGCGAGCGAACTCCTACGGGGGCCGGCCAACCGGATATTGTTGTCAGGAGGATCCCGGTCGGGCAAAACCTTTCTGCTGTGCTATGCAATCTTTCGCCGGGCGTACAACGAACCCGAAAGCAAGCACGCCATCGGACGACTGCACTTCACCCATGTAGTCAGCTCACTGGCCTACCAGACCATCCCGGTCATGCTCGATAAATGTTTTCCGGGCATCACCGTCACCCTGAACCGGCAGCACTGGTTTTATGAGTTACCGAATAAGTCACAGGTCTGGCTCTTTGGCTTCGACCAAAAGGAACGCATCGAGAAGATCCTGGGGACGGAATGGTCCACCATCTACCTGAACGAATGCTCGATGCTCGACTGGAACCTGGTCACGCTGTCCCTCACCCGCCTGGCTGCGAAAACCAAGCTGAAAAACAAGCTCTACCTCGACCAGAACCCGCCATCAAAATCCCATTGGACCTACAAGGTATTTCACCAGCACATCAATCCGGAGAACGGCACACACCTGAAAGACCCGGATAACTGGGTCACCCTGCTGATGAACCCGGGGGACAACCTTCAGAACCTCCCGGCTGATTACCTGACCACCCTCGATAACCTTCCTGAGCGGGCCCGCAAGCGTTTTTTATTGGGCGAGTACCAGGATGAGATTATTGGTGCTCTCTGGAACGAGACGGTCATTGACCGTAACCGGGTGGATGAGCTGCCCGACTCGATCACAAGGGTGACTATCGGGGTGGACCCGGCGGGCAGCCGGTCCGCCGATGCCGCCGAGACCGGGATCATTGTCGCCGCCAAAAGTGCCGAAGGGCATTACTATATCCTCAAGGACGCAACGGGCAAGTTCACCCCAAACGGCTGGGCTACGCGGATAGCGGCCCTGTATTACGGGCACAAAGCTGACCGTGTGGTCGCTGAAAAGAATTACGGGGGCGAGATGGTGGAGTCCACCCTGAGGACCGTGGACCCGGAGATGCGGATCCTGCCGGTGGATGCCACCCGGGGCAAGATCATCCGGGCTGAGCCGATCAGCGGGCTGTATGAGCAGGGACTGGTTCACCATGTTGGCAGTCTGCCTGAACTGGAGGACGAGATGGTGCACTTTACCGGGGAAGCCGGCCAAAAGTCACCCAACCGGCTGGATGCGATGGTCTGGGCACTTACCGACCTGATGGGAACGAAAAAAGAATTTTGGGTAACAGCAATATAAACACAATGGGAATCTTACAACGGTTAGGAATAAGAAAAATGCAGTCGGCCATGCCCGACAACGCATTACAGCGGATGTTGTTCAGCATGATCGGTAACGACCGGGTGATCTGGTCTGATCAGGACATGGAGGCACTCATCGAGGATAAGCACAATGTCAACGCGGACCTGTTCTCGGTCATTGACTTTATCACCAACGGGTTCAACAAGATCGACCTGGTGATCAAGCGCGGGGCCAAGGAGGATGCCGAGATCGTTGAGAAGGGAGAGCTCTACGACCTGATCCAGACACCCAACCCATCACAATCGCAGGATGAGTTTTTTGCCCTCGGTCTGAAGTTCAAGCTGGTCACCGGAAACTGGATGATCTGGGGACCCCGCCGGTTTGACAAGGGGCCGATCATCGAGCTCTGGAACCTGCCCTCGCAGTACACCAAGATCCTGTCTGGCGGGTGGGCTAAGCCGGTCAAGGGCTTTACGTTGGAGGTGATCTCCGGGCGAAGCATCCCGCTCAATGTTGAAGAGGTATTGCACATCAGGGAACCCAACCTGTCCTACAACGGGCAAGGCGAGGAACTGTATGGGATGTCACGCCTGAAACCAGGGAGCTATCCGGTCGACATCAATAATTCAGCGCAGACAGCTGAAAAAGCCCGGTTCGATAACCGGGGAGCCGCCGGGTTCCTGACCGTGCTTGGGGCCGACAGCGCCAAAGAGGGACTTAAGGCCAGCCAGGACATCAAGAACCAGGTCCGGCGCCAGGCTAAAGGATCGGAGAACGAGGGCGCCCTGGTGGCAACGGGCTATGATGTCAAGTTCACCCCGACCACCGTGAGCGCGGTTGATCTCGGGGTGTTCGAGGGACAGCGGCGCACGCTGCATCAGTTATGCAACCTTTACCATATCCCTCCCATCCTGTTCGATCCGACGGTGGCGAACACGTACAACAATATCCGCGAGGCCCAGAAGGACGCCTATCGCAACGCGGTGATACCGGAGGTTCAGCAGTTCTGCACGGACTTTAATCGCTGGATCGGTGACAGCTATAAGGGAGAGTGGATTGACTTTGACACTTCCGGGATCGAGTGCCTGCAATCCGATCAGCAGGCCATGGCCGCCTGGCTGAATACCGCCTGGTGGATGACACCCAACCAGAAGTTGGCCGCACAGGGGTTGCCCCTGTCCGATGACCCGGAAATGGACAAGGTGTATATCCCATCCAGCCTGATCCCCCTGGTGGATGAGCCGATACCCGAGGCACTGAAATCAATCCGGGACTACCGATGAGAAGGGGACGCTGGATCGTGCGGGAACGAAAGGTCTTTGAACGCAAGTACCAGCGCGTGATGCGACGGGCGTTACTCGATCAGATCAAACCGGTGCTGGAATGGACTGATTATGCCGGTTATGAGGACCGGGTGGACCGGGCTATCCGTGAGGAGCCCATCCGGGAGGCCATGGAAAAGCTGTATGAGGACACGGCCACCTATTTTGCCCGCCGACAGACGGAGCGCCTCAGCAAAGCCGAGGGGGATGTCTGGCTCGATCAGGTCCGGCGGTTTGTCCGTACGAAGGTTGGCGACCGGATCACCTGGATCACCCAGGAGACCGGGCGGCTGATCATAGATGCTATCCGGGCCTCGATTGAATACTATGGGGCACTGGCCGGGGGCGGGACTACCACCCTGACGGATGCGATCAAGGAAGATTTGCGGTCTGAGTATGGGGAGATCGCCCGCTGGCGTGCCATGCGGATCGCACAGACCGAGACCATGACGGCCCAGAACTATGGCTCCCGCATGGCTGCCGAGTCCTGGGGGGTGGAGCTGACCAAGAGCTGGATGGTGTCTGGTGTCAACACACGGGAGAGCCACTACCAGGCACAGGCCGATAACCAGCAGATACCCATGGACCAGCCGTTCATCGTGTCGGGCCATGACTGTGACCAGCCGGGCGATCCCTCGCTACCGGCTGATGAAGTAATCAACTGTGGCTGTTACATCGTCTATGAGCCATTAAGGGAATAAGTGCTTGTGTTTTTCATGGAGGGTTTAGGTTGAGCCCCTGGGAGAGGTCCCGGGGGCTTTTTTATGCCAATCTATCAACACAACCACCAACCTTATCAACGGAAACCACAAACCGATTACCAAGTAGGTAACTTTATAACCACAAGCGCCAACCTGACCCCTCCCTACGATTAAAAGTCAGCGTATATGGGAGGCAGTCTGTTACAAAAAGCCGGGGGAATCCTTAAAGACGTAGACCTGAAAACCAGGACCGTTGCTGGTTATTTCTCCATTTTCGATCAAGTAGACACCGACAATGACATTATCCTGCCGGGTGCCTATGCGAAATCCATTCGTGAACGCGGGCCGCAAGGTAAGAACCGGATCTATCACCTATGGATGCACTGGACCGATAGCATCCTGTCTAAGCCAAAGGAGCTCAAGGAGGATAACACCGGGCTGTTTTTTGTCTCTGAATTTGCCCCCGAGGACAAACAGACCAACCTACAAAAGGACGTCCTACGCCTGTATGACCAAGGGTTGCTGACAGAGCACTCGGTTGGCTTCCAGATCGAGCAGAGCGAGAAGCGGGAGGACGGCGTTCAGCTCATCAAGGAGATCAAGCTATGGGAGGGTTCGACCGTGACCTGGGGAGCCCAGGAGCTGGCCCGGACCACCGAGGTCAAATCCATGGATAAGCCCGTACTCATGGACCGGCTGGACCGGCTGATCAAGGCACTCCATGAGGGGTACTTCACCGACGAGACCTACCAGGCATTGGAATATGAAATGACCATCATCAAGCAATCGCTCGAATCACTCGAACAGGCGGCCGCACAGAGCACCGCCGAGATCACCGAGCCGACCGACGAGGATCTGCTGAAGATGTTTCGCAACAAGTTACAATTCAATTAATTAACATGACACCGGAAGAAAAAAAGGAATTAGCTACCACACTGGCAACCGAAGTCAACCAGGCGTTTGCCGCCAAGGAGGCCGGACTGCTTAGTAAGGTAAAAGAGCTCACGGACGCTATTGAGGCCAAGATGGCCGACAAGGCCTTGTTCGATGAGTTCCAGAAACAGCTCGATGCTGTGACTGTCGCCGTCAAGAAATTTGACGTGGAAGGGGATGAGCGCAAGTCGATCTCCCAGCAGATCAAAGACTGCCTGAATACCAACGAGTTCAAGTCGATGGCTGAGATTGCCAAAAAGGGCAACCAGCCCGACCGGCCGTTTGTGATGAACCTGAAGGTCGAGTCTCAGATGACTGAGATAGCCGCCACGGCTGCCGTTACGGGTTATATACCTCCTCCGATGTACGCTCCCGGGGTGGCAATAGGACCCTACCGCCAACCCTTCCTCAGGGACATCATCAATAACCTACAGACCGAGAGCAACTCGATCTGGTGGATCGAAGAAAGCTCCCGGACGGACGGATCGGCCTTCGGAGCCGAGGCATCAGTCTATGGACAGGGCGAACACAAGCTCTACCAGCGCAGTATGCCGGTTGAACGAGTGGCTGAATACATGAAGATCTCCGATGAGATGTTCACGGATATCCCGTATATGCAGAGCCTGATGAGCAATAAGCTAATGAAGGACCTGGCCCTGAAGATCGATGCCAACATCCTGACCGGATCGGGCACCCCGCCCGCCCTGAAGGGATGGGATCAGTACATCACGGCTTATGCCGCTCCAACGGGTATGGCCCTGAACATTGTCGAGCCGAATTACATCGACCTGCTGGTAGCCGCCATCACACAGGTGAGGGCGGCCTATCAGGTGCCTAACTACGTTGTCCTCAACCCGGTGGATTCTGCCCTGCTAAAGATGCAAAAGGACAAGGACGGCGCCTATGTCAACGCCCCGTTCATGCAGGGTCCCGGGTTCTACATCGACGGCATCCCGGTAATCAGCAACTTCGGCGTTACCCAGGGCACGTTCTACGTGGTAGATTCGACCAAGTCGAACTTCGCCATGCGTAAAGAGATCGAGATCCGGCTGTGGGATCAGAACTCCACCGATCCGATCTACGGGCTAAAGACTATCACGGCCGTGGCCCGGTGCGCTCACTGGATCGCCACGATTGACGCCACCGCCTTTGTCAGTGGATCGCTGAGCCAGGCTAACCTGAACGCCTTAACCCGTCCGTAAGATGAGACGGCTTGTAATCCTTCTGATGGTCGGGCTGCTCTCCGGAGCAGCCTTCGGCCAGACAGCGATCAACGGGTATTATAAGACCTTCGCCGGTACAGCCGCAGACACCCTGACAGCCTCCGTGACCAAGGCCTATACCTTGGACATGGGCTATACGGGCAGCTGGCAGGGCAAGGTCTATGACTATACCATCCAGCTGTTCAGCGACTATGTCAGCGGGACCTCCACGTTCACCGTCAAGCTCTATGAGAGCGTGGACGGAACGAACTGGACGGCCACGGCACTGGATTCACTGAGCAAGGTGCACGCTTCGGATTTTAATTATGTCAAGACGATGAGCTCGCGAACAGCCCGGTACATCAAGGTATCGGCCATTGCGACCTCGGCGACGCAGAAATCCAGCCTGTACGGGTACATCTCGGTCGGTAAACACTATTAACCATGAAAAGGCTCGTCCTATTGCTGCTCCTGGTCCTGCCGCTGATAGCGGTGGGCCAGACGGTTGTCAACGGCAACTACAAGGCTTTCGCCGGGACGGCCGCCGATACCCTGACCACGGGAGTAACTAAAAGTTACACCCTGGATCTGGGAGCGACCGGCGCATGGTCCGGCAAGGTGTATGATATCACGATCCAGGTATGGAACGACTATGTCAGCGACAGCCTGAAATTCACAACCAAGGTCTATCACTCGGTGGATGGGACTCACTGGAACGCTACCGCTACCGATAGCTCCGATTTGGTTCTATCCAAGGCCGACCAGGTCTACTATAAGACCATTGAGGCCCAGAGTGCCCGGTATTGGAAGGTCAGTCAGATCGCCGAGACCGAGGATCAGAAGTCGAAGATTAACGGCTATGTCTATTTGAATAAGCATTAAGAAACGAAAGGGTAAGGGGGGCCCCGCCCTAAACAACTTCCAGGTTTCGTTAGGGGTCAGCAGTGGCCCCCCGCCTTTTTAACAAGCAGAAAATGAAAAAAGTACGATTTACCAGAGTGTACGGGGTTCGCAACCAGGGCGAGATACGGTCTTATCCCGATCAGTTCGCCGATTGGCTGGTGGAGATCCATGTGGCCGAGTTGTATATAGATCCCCAACCACTACCAGCTAAGACGGTGAAAGCGCCGGAGAAAAAACTCAAGGAAGCCAAACCGGTGGCCAAGATTTCTAAACAGGAAAAAGGTAAACGGGTAACCAAATAAATGCAGCGGATCGATTATTCACGGACCACTACTGCCACGGTACCCGACACGGCCACGGTGAATACCGGATCGACCTATTACGAGTGCGTCGACCTGGCCACCGCCGTTAACTACCTCAAACAGAACTATGGCAGCGTGACCATTGAGGACTCACTCATCAAGACGCTGATTGTGGCTGCCCGTCACTGGATCGAGGAGCACACCAAGCGGGCCATTGTCCGGCAGACGGTGGTCCTGTATGTCCACGATGACGAGCAACAGGTTCTGGAGATCAGCCTTCCGTTCTACCCGGTTGTGTTGACAAGCTCAGATGTGACGAGCGTCAAGCGGGTGGATTATGAAGGGACCGAAACCACGCTGGCCCGCAATACCGATTACTACATCGAAGGGCTGAACGCCCTCCGGGTAACGCTTTCAAAGACCTGGTCAACGGGTGCCATCGGGGGTGCCGGGAGCCAGGGGATCAAGATCACCTATGAGGCCGGGTATGCGACGATTGCCGATATACCCAAGCCGATGGTCCTGGCTATCCTGAAGCTGATGGCCGAGAGCTATATCAACCGGGAATCCTCGGTTGACTGGGGCATTAATACCGTCCCGTTTGACGTGATCAAGCTATTAGCGCCTTATACAGACCTCTACCTATGAGACAGCCACGCACACGATTAGGAGGATACAGGGAGCGGATCGCATTCTGGAACACTACCCTGACAACTGACTCGATCGGTGGATCGACCGAATCCACGCCCGCCAGCGCTTTGGGGACCAGCTGGGCCCGGGTCGAGCCCATGACCGGACAGCGCTCATTGGAATACACCGCCATTACCGGGTTCCAGGGCTATGTGTTTACCCTGCCCTACCGGAGTGACATCACCATTGATACCACCCGCCGGATTGTCTATAACAGCCGGACCTTCCAAATCACCTCGGTCAGCATACCGGATGAAGCCAGGCAGGAATTACAAATCATCGCATACGAAAAGAAATGAAAAAACTTATCCTTATTGCAACGGCCCTGTTACCCCTGGCGACCTTCGCTCAGGTGGTCAGGCCCTTGTCAGTCACGCGGGTCCAGGCAATCACTCTGGACACCATCACATCCAACCATATCGCCAGCAATACAGCGGCCATTACAACCATCTCCTCCGGGGAGTGGAATGGTACGGTCATTGCCGGGCAGTACGGCGGTACGGGTGTGGCCAATACCGGTAAGACGATCACGCTGGGTCATAACCTGATAACGGCTGGCGCCTATGCGTTGACGCTCACACAGACGAACACAACCAACGTCACCCTGCCGACCACTGGCACGCTCGCCACGTTGGCCGGGGCAGAGGCCTTGTCGAACAAAACAAGTATCAACCTGGTAGAGATCACGGCCCCCGCTCACGGTGCCGAGCTCGAACTGAGTGATTATTCAAAACTGACCCTTACGGGAGGGGACACGGTTGCCCTGACCACATCGGCGAACACAACCCTGACGCTTCCGACCACCGGTACATTGGCGACACTGGCCGGAGCCGAAGCCTTTACCAATAAGCTCAGCTATAACAAAGTAAAAATTACTGCACCCTCTACCGGTGCGGAATTGGCGTTAAGTGATCTATCCAAACTGGCCTTGACCGGAGGGGACACATTGACATTCACTACCAGCGCAAATAGTTCATTAACCCTTCCTACGACCGGCACATTGATGACACTGGGAGGGGCCGAGACGGTGACGGGCGTCAAGAAGTTTACCGGTCATAACCTGTATTACGGTGAGATCCTGACCGCCACCGACACCCTGGCGCTGGCAGCTGACACTCACTACACGGTGCTGGCGGATGCCACCTCGAGCGCGATCCTGTTGACCCTCCCGGCTGCGGCTTCCAGTGAGGGTGCGATCATCCGGGTTAAGTGTATTAATGCTGATGCTGAGGTGAAGATCATCACAGCAGGAGGTACGATCGATGCCACAGCGGGAGCAACCGGGATTACCCTATCCGTTTGGGACGGACGAGAGTTTATGTCTAACGGAACCAACTGGTATATCATTACAAAGTTCTAAGCCATGAAAAAAATACTGATCCTCTTACTGTTATCCCTTTCACTCGCTGCGCAGGCGCAGAACCGGAAGGTGATCACGGAGGTATTCACCGACCTGGCCATCGCCGACAGTACGACGACATACACGATGGATAACAGCTATCAGTGGGCGTTCCAGCTCGTCTGGTCAGGTGGAACAGGCACGCTCGACGGAACGGTGGCCCTATATGTGAGCAACTATCCGACATCGAACTATATCCTGTATGATACCTATGCGACGACAACCCTGAGCAAAGCAACGGGTAACTGGCTGTTTTCAGATACCAACATGACCTTCCAGTATTTCCGGGTCATCGTGACCAAAAATAACATGACCGGGGGAACCTTGACGGGTAAACTCATTCGGATGAAAAACTGATGTTAACGGTCAGTGTCACCGGGACCGCACAGGTCAATGCCAACCTGATACAGATTGAGAGCCGACTGCACCAAGAGATCGAGAAGGAGCTGACACGCAGCGCCGCCACGGTGCTGGCCGATGCCCAGCGTAACGCCCCCAAAGCCTGGGGGAACCTGGCTCGAGGAGGCAAGATGATCCAGAAGCCCGGAAGCCGGGAGGTCCTGTTCAATGCCAACTATGCCGCCGCGGCCGAGTTTGGGCGCAAGCCTGGCAAATGGCCTCCCTTTCAGGCGATCCTGGACTGGGTACACAAAAGGGGGCTGGCAGGCGTATATGCCGCCACTTCACGCCGGAGGATCGGATCCACCGAGCGGATGATGAGTGAGGACCGGCCGTTGGCGTTCCTGATCCAGCGGTCGATCGGCAAGAAAGGCACCCGACCACACCCGTTCCTGTTCCCGGCCTTCGAGAAAGAGAGGCCCCGATTGATTGAACGCCTGAAAACCCTTGCCAGATGAAAGACCCCGGGACCCAGATATTGTCTGCCTTTTATACTGCCCTGAACGGCCACACCACCCTGACGGTATACACGATGGTCCCGCCCAACACGGCCTTTAATTATATCTGGATCGGGGACATCACCAACAACGAGGAAGGGTGCAAGGACCGCTATATCTCCAATGCCACGGTGGCCATCGACATCGTCAAGGGCTACGTGGACCAGGGAAGCAAAAAGGCCGTCGAGGATGAGGCCGGAACAATAGCCGGACATATCCGGACGGCAGTTGGCGCCGGACTCACGATGACCGGGTTCACGATGCACGTCTGTGTGCTGGACTCAACCAATGACATGGTCGAGGAGACCGAGACACAAAAGATTTTTCATAAAATTTTACGATACAGAATGATAATTGAGGAGACATAACTATGGCAGCAATTAACGGAACGCTGATATTTTTCAGCAACGAAACAGCGGCACTCGTCGGCCAGCTGGATGGCTCGATCGGGGGCAGTGCCGATCAGCTGGATGCAACCACCAAGGACTCGACGGATGCCGCCAAGGTGTACGTCTCGGGCGAGACCGAGTGGCACGGTACCGTCACGGCCCTGTTTGACATGACCGGGGACCTGACGCTGGACGATGTGATCGACGCGCTCAAGGCGGGGACAAAATGGACCTGCAAGTTCGGACAAGTGGTTACCGGCAAGGCCTTTTTGACCGGCTATGGCTATGTCAAGAGTTGGAACTGGAATGGTCCTAAGAACGCGATGGCCAATATCGCGGTTGAATTTCAGGGCACAGCAGCAATTAACACTGATACAGTATAAACTATGGCAGCAATTAACGGAACCCTGTGTGTGCTGAAATTCGGCACCACATTACTGACTGGGCAGCTTGACGGGACACTTGGCGGGTCGGCTGATATGCTTGATGCCACCACTAAGGATTCGACCGGCAAGGCCAAGGAATATATCTCCGGAGAGACTGAATTTCATGGAACAGTCACGGCTCTCTATGAGCACTCGGCAACGGCCAACCTGGCCAAGATCGTCGCCGACATCAGCGCCGGGACGCAGTGGACCATCAAGTTCGGCCAGACGACCACCGGCGGGAGATATTATACCGGCACAGCGAACATCAAGAGCTGGAACTGGGCCGCGCCGAAAAACGCGCTCAGCCAGATCTCCCTGGAGGTCCAGGGAAGCGCCGTCATGACTCAGGCAACCGCATAAATTCATTATCACCCATGAACCAACTACGCGGATATTACGAGGCAGAGATCGACGGCACACCGGTTGGATTCCGGTTCAACACGAACTGTTTTCGCTTATACAGTGAGATGCACGGACTGGAGCTGGCCGAGATCGACACGATCATTGGAACGGACAAGATACGCGACCTGATCTGGTGTGCCGGTAAGACCTGTGCCGACCTGCAAGGTAAGGAGTGGTCCTTTACCCTTCTGGAGATCGAGGACTGGATTGATTATGCGGACGATACGGTAATGGAGGGCATGACCAGGGCGCTCAACTCGACTAAGATATTTGGGCAGGAGATACGATCCGGGAGTGAACCGCCAAAAAACTGACCTGGGCGGAGCTCTATGCGCTGGCAATCAGCGAGGGTCTTCGCCCAGCAGAGTTTTGGGAACTGACATTTTGGGAATTAAACGAGTATCTGAAAGGCCGTAACCTCGAGGAGCAGAATCAATGGGCGCACACCCGGCTGATTGTAGCTGCACTCACCGGCAAGGCACCCAAGGAGATCGTCCTGCTGCCTGAGATAGACAAAGGAGAGGAGAAGGTTCAATGGACGCCCGAGTTGGCCGAACAGACACTTAAACATTTTGGCGAATGGCCGACGTAGGATCTATATTTGTAAAATTCTTGTCCGACACCAGCGGGTTCAAGAAGGGCAACGCCGAGGTTCAGCAGGGAATCAATACCACACAAAAGGCAGCGACCGGTTTTGGTACAGCCATGAAGGCGCTGGGTCCCCTGATCGCCGGGGCTTTCTCGGTTACCGCCGTGGTAGCTTTTGGGAAAGCCACGGTTCAGGCCTGGGACGAGAGCGAGCGGGCCGCCGCCAAGCTGCTGGCTGTCACCAAGGGCAATAAAGCAGAGACCGACCGGCTGATCGCCAATGCCGGTGTCCTGCAAGGTAAAACCCTCTTTAACGACGAGGATATCCAGAACGCCCAGCTGATGCTCAAATCGCTGGGGCTGACCTCAGATCAGATCATCCGGATCACCCCTCTGGTAGCTGACCTGGCTACCAAGATGGACACGGATCTCGGGAGCGCGGGTAACCTGGTGGCCAAGTCGATCGGATCATCCACTAATGCTCTGGCCCGGTACGGGGTTGAGATCGAGGGGGCAGCCGGATCCTCCGAGCGGTTTGATTCAGCGGTAGCCGGATTGACCCGCCAGGTCGAAGGGCTGGCCGAGGCGGCCGCGGGTGCCGGTGTGGGATCGGCCCGGCAGTTCAAGAACGCCTGGGATGATGTCAAGGAGCTGATCGGCGGATCGCTGGGTCCAGGTATGGCAGCCTTTTCCAGGAACCTCAAGGCGACAATCGAACAGCTCAGCGGAGCGGGCAAAACCAATTATTCCACCACCCTGAAGGAGCAGGCCCGGGCGGCATTGGAAGGGGCTGAATCCACCGAGGAAGCCAACCGTCGGCTCGAGCAGCAAAAGAAACTGATCGAGGAAAATATCACCGCACTGGAGACCCGGCGCAAGGAAATAAATAACACACCCATCAAAGGATGGGAGCTGGCTAAACATGATGATCTCAACGCTCAGCTGAAAGAGACGAAGGCCCAGCTCAAAGGAGCCGAGCAGGCCATCAAGGATATTAATGACGTGATCAAGGCGGGCACCGCCATGGAATGGGTGCCGGTCAAGGCAGAGATGATCGCCAACGCGATCGACACCATCGGTGAGATGGAGGAGGAGATCAAGGGGCTGCAGGACCGGCAAAGGACCGAGAGTGAGGAAGTGGCTAAGATCACCCAGCTGGAGATCAACGGCTGGCAGGCCAAGATTGATGCGATCAAGAGTTACGGCAAGGAGAGCAAGCTGACCGAGGCCGACATCAAGGCGCTTAATGAACTGCACCGGGACCAGGCCGGACTGATCAGCAACGTCAACCTCCAGGTGGATCTGTACCGGGATGCCCTCGAGCATGCGGGCACACAAGACGAGATCGACAGGATGTCAATCCTTATTTTGCGCCTCGAGGCGACACGTAAAGCCTATGAGGAGGCCGGGCGGATGATCGCCCAGAAACCACTGGCCCTGCCTTCATCAGTGGGTACGGTGGTCACGAACAAACAGCTCGCTCCTAATACCTACGATCCGGCAAAGGCGTTGGATGAATATAACCGGGCCATCGCTGAATCCAAGCGGATCACGGTTGATTTCACGAATATGGCGGTCGGAGGATTTCAGGATATTGCCGTTGCCATCGGCCAGCTGGCCAGCGGTGAGACATCCATCCAGGGATTCTTTGCCAACATACTCAAGGCGATCGCCCGGTTCATGCAGGAATTTGGGGCCGCCATGATCGCAGCCGCCGCCGCCAAGATAGAATTTGAGGCCTCGTTCATTGCCAATACACCGCTGGCTATTGCCACGGGCATAGGATTGGTGGCCGCTGGAACAGCCCTGTATGGAGTGGCCAACAAGGGGATCAGGAGTTATGCCGAGGGCGGTATTGTCTATGGACCTACCATCGCCCAGATCGGTGAATATCCCGGGGCCAGGAGCAATCCGGAAGTGGTGGCTCCCCTGTCTAAACTCGAGAACATCTTTGGCTCAAAAAGCATCCAGGGCGAGTTCCGGGTCCGTGGCCGTGATCTGGTCTATGTGCTCGGCGAGGAGATGAATTTCAATAACCGGACCTAAGTGGCCTACACGGACAAAATAGCAACCATCACTTTCAAATCAGTTCAATTCGGGCTGGTGTATGTGATCGACATCTATGACCGGGACACCTATGCCGGCGACGTGATCGACCTGGTGCTGACCGGCCAGCCTGCTTTTCTCCGGTATGGAGGAAAGGGCATCCTGCTGAGCGGGAAGCATGGCAGCGAGCTGACCATTAACATACTGGCCTCTCCGTCGGATGATTACGATTGGATCAAGACGGGTGACTCGACGAAATACTTAGTCGAGCTGACCCGGAGCACCATTAGTATCTGGAAGGGCTATGTCCTGCCCGGATCGGTGGTGGAAGATTACCTCCCATACCGGGTAATCTCGGTGATAGCCACCGATCGGCTTGGGTTGCTGGGAGACACTCCCTATCTGGATGAACTGATTGGTTATCCGGTACAGGGAACAGAGAGTATGTTGACCAGCCTGAGGAGGGTGTTAAATGGGACAGGTATCTCCCTGCCTGTCCGATCATCGGTCAATTTGTTCGATACGGCTATGAACGTAACGGCAAATGATGATCCGTTGGTTCAGGCGTTTACCCGACAGGAGCGGTTTATGGATGTTGACCTGAACCCCTCGAGCATGGCAACGGTGTTGGATGCCCTGCTCGAAACCATGGATATACGGGCGTTTCAATCCTGTGGGTACTGGTATCTGATCCGCACCATAGAATATGCCTCTGCTGATCTGGCTTGTCGGGACTTCAATGTCTCTACCGGCGCACTCATCCAAAACGTCAGCTTGTCGGTCCAGCAGACAGCGGTCACACCACCCAACTTCGTGCAGGGTACTTTCTATCTGTTAAAGGGTACTCAGGTGGAGAACACCCTCGGACTGAAAAGGATTTCCATCGTCGAAAACAACGCCCTGAAACCCTCGGCGTTGACCGCCTATAACTTTCCGGCAAAAGAGTTTGTTTCAGGCGCACCACGTCATTTTACTATTTCAGCAACAAGTGGTTGGAAGATGATCAATAATAACGATGCTTGCCTAATGTTTTGTCCACATGCAGATTGGGTCAATGGTCAATATT
>JBAZEK010000011.1 GCA_041653995.1 Dehalococcoidia bacterium | reverse complement strand
CAGACGGGAAGCCGTATGCTGCACAAGCTCGCCGGGGTACGCGGCTGTTAGACGCCGAGGAAGCCGAGGACTATGCCGCCGACTATCAGGCTATCGGCGCAATTCACGAAGCCGGAAGCTAGACGGGTAACACCCTGCTAACACCCGGTTTGTTACAAAGTCGGGTGTTTTTTTGTTATAATAATAAGAGCAGGACACTTTTACCGGTTTTGAATTCGTCTGCCAGATCAACGTAGCCAAGAAAACCGGCATCTTTAACATCTGCTATCCTTACCGTGACAAGGGGCGCAATCTCTACCGGAAACGGAAAAAGCGCGGAGCCGCAGGCTAGACGACAGGACGGCAGAATCTAATCCAAAGGAGTGACTATGAAAAACAAACGTACCGCAATCTTGATTATCCTGGTACTGTTCGCCTTGATGCTCGCCTGTACTGATACCGACGGCGATACGACCACGACCACCGACACCGACGAATCCTGCTGGCAGCGCGTCTATAACGAGTGCGCCGCCGACAGTAACCGCAGCGTGTGGACGTGTAACGACTTCGCTAACGAGACCTGCGACAATTAGCACTGTCCCGCGACTGGCATAACGGAAATGTCCATTGTCACCAGGGCGCGGATGTTGGTTGTGATTAAATGTGTTATGAGGATGACACAAAACCAGGGGCGCGGGTGATACGCCCCTTTATTTTATGATGATAAGGAGAATGCTATGACACCTACAGAACTCGCCAAGAAAATGTTGGAATGGCAGGAAGCGCAAGCGAAAGCCGACCTGTTGAAAATGGACATCGAGCAAGCCGTGCTCGCTATCGGCAAGACGCAGACAGTCGGCAACGTCAGGGCCACCTACTCAGCCGGGCGCAAGAGCTACGCTTATGATGAAGCGTTTGGCGAAGCGCTCGGTAAAGCTGGCGACTTGACTATGGAAGCCTTGCACCTCTTGGCTATCCGCGATGAACACCGCAAAGTCATCTACGACTACCGGGCAATCTGCGAAGCCGCCGGAATCAAGGACGTGCCGTTCACGCAATCCGCGCCGTCAGTGGCGTTGAAGATCGTGGCCTGAGGCAACTATGAACTATCAGGACTTTCTTAAAACAAAAATACGCAAACACGCCAGCACCGGCATCGACGTTACCAAATCAGCGATACATCGAGTATTGTTTGAATTCCAGAAAGACGTAGTGAAGTGGGCAGTCAGGAAAGGGCGCTGCGCCATTTTTCTTGACACCGGACTAGGAAAGACTTTCGTGCAACTGGAATGGGCGCGGCTGCTCGGAGAAAAGACGCTCATTATTGCACCGCTATCAGTCGCTCGTCAGACGGTACGCGAAGCACAGAAGATTGATATTCCAGTCAAGTACGTGCGCGAGCAATCTGAAATAGACTCCGGGCAAATCTTCATCACCAACTATGAAATGATAAGCCATTTCGATATTGATACGTTCGGCGCGGTAGTGCTGGATGAATCCAGTATCCTCAAGGCTATCGGTGGTAAGACGCGCCGCTATTTGACCAACGTATGCCAGAATGTAAAATACAGAATGGCCTGCACGGCGACTCCGGCTCCAAATGGCGAAACAGAAATCGGCAACCACGCCGAATTCCTGGGTGTCTGCACACACAGCGAAATGCTCGGAGAGTTCTTTGTCAATGCCAACCGCGAACATACCTATTTCGACGATAATGGCAACGCCTTCATCCGCAAGGGCAGTAATAAAGGCGGGCAGGAATGGCGACTCAAGCACCACGCTGAAGAACGCTTTTTTGAGTGGCTTTCCTCTTGGGCCGTGATGATGACCAAGCCAAGCGACCTCGGCTATGATGATAATGGCTTTCTATTACCCTCTCTCACTATTCACAGGCCGTCATTTGTCGATGCCGATTGTATTGAATCCGCACCCACCGGGCAGTTGTTCTTCACCGGATTAAAAGGCATCGCTGATCGGGCCTCCGCGCGACGTAATACCATAGAATTCAGACTCGAAGAACTGCACAAACTGGTGAACGGCAACGATGAACAGTGGATTGTATGGTGTGGGCTTGACCAGGAAAGCACCGCCGCCATGCAGGTATGTGACGGCGCGATTGAAGTAAAAGGGACACAAGAACCCGAATTCAAAGCGCAGGCCTTTGAGGACTTTCAAGACGGCAAGATTCGCGTTCTGGTCACAAAGGTTAAGATCGGCGGTTTCGGGATGAACTTCCAGAATGCACACAATATGGTCTTTTTCGGAACGAACGATTCCTGGGAGGAATGGTATCAGGCTATTCGACGTGAATGGCGCTTTGGGCAAAAATATCCGGTCAATGTTTATGTGATTATGTCAAGCCTATCTGCGGAAGTTTGGGCCAACGTACAGCGCAAAGATGCAATGGCCCGGAGATTGCGCGATGGCCTTATCAATCAAATCAGAAAATACGAGGAAGGAGAAATCAGAGCGATGGAAGTGCAAGACAACACCTACCAAACGAATACTATAACCGGCGACGGCTGGACGGCAATGCTTGGCGATAGTTGTGAACACCTGCAAGAACTGGAAGATGAATCAGTTGGGCTTTCAGTCTATTCGCCGCCATTCGAGGACTTGTTCACCTATTCAAATTCCCCGCGTGATCTCGGCAATAGTCGCGGCAGTGAGGAGTTCTTCAAGCATTATGAATTCATCATCCGTGAACTGTTGCGCGTTACCAAGCCGGGCCGCTTGTCTTGCGTGCATACCAGTGACATCCCGGCAATGGCTAGTCGTGACGGTTTCATCGGGATGAAGGACTTTCCTGGCCGCGTTATCAAAGCACACGAGGATGCCGGGTGGGTATTTTTCGGGCGTGCTTTTGTGCAAAAGAATCCACGAGCACAAGCCATCCGTACAAAGGCGAAAGGCTTGCTCTTTGTCCAGATTCGCAAGGACACCTCAGACAGCCGCCCGGCAATCGCTGACCAGGTGCTCATCTTCAAAAAGCCCGGAGACAACGAAACGCCCATTGACCCGGTATCACGCGGCGAACTGGATAACGAAACCTGGATAGAATGGGCCAATGGTATCTGGTTAGGTATCTCAGAATCTGACACGCTGCAATACCAGGCCGCCCGCGCTGAAGGCGACGAAAAACACATCTGCCCGTTACAGCTTGGCACAATCGAACGTTGCATCAAGCTATACTCGAATCCCGGAGAGATTGTATTGACGCCGTTTATGGGCATCGGCTCGGAGGCATACCAGGCGCTACGCTTTGGGCGCAAGGCTATCGGCATAGAATTGAAGCCGTCCTACTTCGATACGGCGGTAAAGAATCTGCAATCTGCTGAAATCAAAAGCCGCACGCCGACGTTGTTTGATTTTATGGAGACGGTGGACAATGGCTAATCTCGCCGCCGTTATCCTCATCCTGAGTACCGGTATCGCTTCGCAATACGCGCCGGGCAAGGCCGAGTCCGTGATCCGCGTGCGGCAAGCCAATCGCACGGCGATGCCCCTGCCCGCCACGCTACCACCGACAGACGGGTATATCGCCGTGCTGGATTGCAACGAAATCGGCAACGTCTGGTATTTGCGCCATAACGGGCGCGTCGAGTCGTTCCTGGTCGTCGATTGCGCAGGGGATGCCACGACCCGCGCCTGGATGCGGCGCAACAATATCATCGTGGAAGTGGACTTCGCGACGGCGCACCGCTGGCGCACCGTCGGGCGCGGCGCACAGATCGAGCGCGTGCTGCCGGCATTGCACGCGCCGTATTGAAGGAGAATGACAATGACCAACATACCCTGGAAGAATCCGCAGTTCGTCTACTATCCCGATGCCTATGCGACTGACCACTTCGCCCACATCGCCACGCCGGAATTCGTCAAGCGCTCGGACTCGCTGTTCCAGTGTAACGGTGAGACGCTATGCGGTAGCGGTAAATCACGCAGCGAGACCAACGGCATCGGCTATCACCGCAGCGGAGCGCAGCACGCGCACGACCTACAGCCGCAATACTACGACGCGCCGCCGGAAGGCGTGCCGATCTGTCGGCAATGTCTGGCGCACTTGCAACGGGAGTACCTGCCATTCGTGGAATAAAAAGGAGTGCTATGAACGAACTGGAAAGGGAATGGCAAACAGCGATTGACGGCTTCGAGGCTGGCATTGACTTCAAGACGTGGCTTAGCCGCCGGTTACTCACTATACGCAGCACCGCCCGCGCCTTGCTTGCCGCCGTAGACTACCGCTGTGACGGCGCTGACCGCGACGTGCGCGTGCGTGACTTGTGGGGCGCGGCGTATGCGTTGAAGCGTATCGAGCAGGAGCTACAGGAGCATTGATTTTATATTAGTAACGGTTTACCGAGAGCGCCGAAAGTCACCGTTAAAAACCGGCGAAGGTGTTATATAATAGAGTTACCGCTGTTCTGTGTTTTACCATTGGAGGTAGTATGCAATCCTCAGAGTTATATAAAGTCGCTATCGGCCCAGCGCAATCCGGCAAGATACCGCCCGGCTCTCCCTACTGGACAACGTTCAACGGCTCATTTCAAAATCAAGAATTGCCTAGCGACCTGATCGCCGCCGAACTGTACGACGGCAAGCCAATAACAACGTGGTGCAATCCGCAATGGCGCAAGACCGAGAACTACCAGTGCGGCCAGCACCTGGGCCTCGATTTCGACACCGAAGACCGCCAAAGCTCTATCCCCGTATTGCTCAAAGAACCGTTCATCCAGAAGTATGCCGCCATTGTCTACACCACACCGAGCCATACGCCCGACAAGCCCCGCGCCCGCGTCCTATTCCTGCTCGATACGCCTATCTTCCAGCCGGCGAATTATACCCTGGCGGCGGCAAGCCTGCTGTGGATATTCGGCACCGCCGACCGGCAGTGCAAAGACCCGGTGCGCTTCTTCTATGGCGGCAAGCCCGGCGCGTGTGAAATGGAATGGCTTGGAAATACCTTGCCGCTCTCTCTGGTGAAAGACCTGATCCAACGTTACAAGACTACCGGCCTGGCGCAACGTAAGCGCAGCCATACCACCTTCACACCCGGCAGCGCCGACGAACGCACGATCACCGATGCCTTGTCACACATCGACCCGTGGAGCGTGGACTACGACGAATGGCTTTCCGTGCTACTGGCGTTACACCACGAACTAGGCGACGGCGGCTTGACGTTAGCCGAACAGTGGGCCGACGGAAAGCCCGGCGAAGTCGAGCGCAAGTGGCGCGGCTTCGGGAAGTATAACGGCTCGCCGGTGACGGTTGGAACGTTGTTCAAGCTGGCGAAAGACCACGGCTGGCAGAGGGTGACGACGGGGTAAGGGTTACAAACTCGCTCCCATTCTTGTTATAATAGTAAGAGGACAGATAATAAGGAGTGAATTATGGAAACAGCAACAGTACGCAAAGGCAACCTACACGGCAATGCCGTTTTTTATCTGAGCAACCCGCTCGCGCAAAACGCCGCCCCGGTTTACGTCGGCACAGAAGCAGGCAAAGCGGTTAGCGACGATACTCAGGTATGGATTGTCTACAGCGACGAAACACAACGCCGCTCATACTTCCGCCGTGAGTTACAGACTGGCGAAAACTACGACCGTCTGGTAGGCGAGAAGTCCGGCCTTGCGGCTATTGGAGAGGCCATAGGGATGCCGTACTATGACGGCCACGGAGGATTCACAAAATGACATATACAGATAGGCCCGGACAATATACCTGGTTACGCAAAATGGCAATGCCAGATAATTTCGGTCATCTACAAAGTCGGGTATGTATGCTTGGCGCAGACCTTCAAACAAACAACGCAAAGCCAAAAACAGACGAGCATCCTAAAGAACTAGAAATACAACCGCCTAAGATTTTATATTAGTAATGGTTTACCTGCCAAAACGGAAAGTCACTGTTGCAAGAATGAAAAGTATGTTATAATGTAGATAGTTGAGGCAGAGGGACTGGCAATCCCGATGAAGCCAAGACTTTAACAAGTTGCGGGGTAGATAAGCAAACGCCTATTTTCTCAGGGCGGTTTGCGGCTGTTTTGCGTAAGCCAAAGCGCATAACATACCCCGCGAGCCGTCAAACCGTTCTGAGAAAGTGGGCGTTTTTTGTTTCTACTTAGGAGTGTAAAAGTATGCTAACAATAGAAGAAATACGTTGGGCAAGCTATCGAGTAAATAGAACTTTGATTCGTGGTATTTATTTCCTGCTCAAAGACAACGAGATTGTCTATGTTGGAAAGTCTGACAATGTAATGAAGCGCATCAGCCAGCACATAGTAGCTGACGAAAAAATGTTTGATAGTTATTGCGTGCTTCCAGTTAAAGACGAAGACCTGAGTACAGTTGAGGCGCGTTATATATGGGAATTTGCACCACGACATAACAAGAGTGTTCCCAAGAACGAGCATTGTAAAACCCTGACAGAAGTTAGGCTGATGTACTCAGACTATGGCCTTTCACTTCTGGACATTGAAGAAATCGCATACGAATACAACATCGAGCATCGTTCTAAGTGGTATGACTTCAAGAGTTTAGATGCTGCCATCCGTGCACATCTAGGCATAATAGGAGAAAACAATGAGTAAAAAACCGTTGACACAAACCGGGATTGATATGTTATCCTTTAGCCTCACTGGAAACGTAACCCCGCCGCAATGGTACAAATCTATTACCCACGAGAACGGCAAGCCAGATGCCATTGCCGTGACCTTACTTTCTGAGATAGTCTACTGGTATCGCCCCACTGAGGAACGCAACGAACCTACCGGAGGCGTAACAGGACATCATCGCAAATTCGATGCTGATAAACTACAACGCTCCTACACCTCATTTGCTGACGAATTCGGATTCACCAAAAATCAAGTCAAGGCTGCAATAAAGAACTTGCAGGACAAGGGCGTGATCGACTTAGAGTTTAGGACTATAAAACCACACGGGCAAGCGATAAATAACGTACTTTATATCGGCCTGAATGTGGCGCGATTGAAAGAACTTACATACCCCTCTGAGATTATAAATACACCCCTATGCAATTCTAATGGCACAGGTATGCCATTAGAATTAGGGACGTATACAGAGATTAACGCAGAGATTACTCCAAAGAATAAAGAAAATACATTTGCTGACGTTCCGTCAGCGCATACGCCCGCCCCCTCAGACTTGGAGCACGAGACACCTGCACAAGAGGGAAGCTTGCCACCTGAGAGCGTGGAACAAGACTACCCACCCGTCGCTATAAGCGTAGACTGCCAAGCGGAGATTGCCACCCTATTCGACGACCCGCCTGCGCCCGCCGCTCCTGCCGCGCCGCCGAAGCCAGCCGGCCCGAACAAGAACGCGATCCGCGCCCAACTGGAAGCGCACTTCTGCGCCAAGACCAAACTGCCGCCGCCGCATAGCAAGACCGCCAGAGAGAAGAAAGCCGCCGGGTCGTTATGGTGGTCGCCGTTGCGTGAGATTGCCGAACTGTGCGAATGGGACGCCGCCCGCGCCGAAAAGCTCATCTGCCTGACGGTAGACCACCTGCGTAGCGGCAAGATGACCATAGCCAACCCGAACAGCATCCTCAAGACGGCGACGGCGATCTATACCGGGAACGTGCCGGGCGTGAAGATGCCGCACGAAAAGAAATTGCAGAAAATAACCTTAATCCATTCAGACGGGACATTAGAAGAAGTGGAGGAATACGTATGACTTACAATAGCCCGCAAGTCGAAGCCTATATGGTACTCGGACAAGAACTGTTCCGGCGCATCTATGCCGACGCAGGGCCGGAGGAACTGCATCACTGGCTACGCGAGCAGTTGCACAAACTGAGCGCCGGTGACCCGGAGGCGCGGCTGTTATGGGAACAAACCTTCGAGACTTACGACACGATCATTCAAGAACGCGCCGCACAATCCAGCTTGCCGGAAGCAGAACGCCGCGTCTTGACGTGGCCGTGGCCTTCGTGGAACGCCGTACTTGACCCGTTAGACCCTGGCCTGCTGGCCGTGTTGAGCGCTGCCGATGGTGGCGGTAAAACGATGTACGCAGAGAACCTGGCCGAGCACTGGGCGTATAGCGGCTTGAACGTGGTCTTTATCCACTTCGAACTAAACCGAAGCCTGATGCTAGACCGCCGGATGGCCCGCCAAGCCAACATCCCGCGCCGCGATCTAAAGACCGGCTTGCTCACACCGGAACAAGAGCAAGCCTATCACGCCGCCAACGAACGCCTACGCCAATGGCCGGGTAGCATTACCTATGTGCATACTCCAGGCTGGACAATGGAAAAGGCAATGACCGAAGTGCAAGCCTTGACCGCCGCCGGAATCTGCGACGTGTTCATCATCGACTATCTGGAAAAAGCGATGCCGTCAGAACGGCAGTTAAAGACTTATGGTAGTAACCCGTTTGCCAGAGAAGCCGATGCCGTCGAAACCGTCAAGCGTACCGCCGAGGCTATCGAACGCCCGGCCTTGCTCCTGGCGCAACTGAACAAGAGCGCCAAGCAAGCCAACTTTGAAGACTTAGACCGCAGCGGTATTCGTGGCGCTGGTGAGAAAACCGAGAAGGCCAATATCGTTATCCTGCTACACCGTGACGGCTCGGAGAATCCAGTCATCAACGTCAAGATCGACAAAAACACAATGGGGCGCTGCGGTAGCTTCCAACAGTATATGCACGGCGCACGCTTCCTCATTACTGACATTCAGCGCAATGGCGCATAAGGAGAAGCAATGAACACCATTATCATCGGCCTGTTTCTAGTCGTCGTCTTCGTCGCCGCCTGCGCGACGTTCGACTGGCGCGAGTAGTACTACAGTACTACGCAACGCCAAAACGACTTTGGAAATTCGTGTTAAAAATCGCCCGTTTATACTGTTATAACTATTGACATTCTAGGATTATATGTTATAATACTTATAATAGTAAAAACAAAGAAACACGAACAACAGGGAGCCAGAGCAATGGAAAATACAGTAGTTTACGGGATTCACGAAGCCGGGATTTGGAAGCAAGCGCACGCAATCGCCCGCCAGTTTGGATGCGAAGCCCAGGACGCCTACAACGAGATCGTCGTGCAGGCGCTGGAAGCCACCGTCAAGAACCCCGATATTGTAACCAAAGGCCCGGCTTACCTGCTCATCGCCGCCAGCAATAACACCCGCAATACCTTCTCCAAGCTCTACCATACGTACCAGGAACAGCACGGCAAGACCACCGTTAGCTACGACGTAGCAATGGAAGGCGATGACGATGAAGGCAAGCTCGACTACGCCGACACGCTCGCGCAGATGACCACCACCGTAGACTACGAACTAATGAGCACCGTTCGCCAGATCGTCGCCGGACTGGACGCCGAAAGCCAAGCGATTGCCGGGTATCTGTACGACGGCTACAAGGCCAGCGAGATTGCCCGAATGACGGGGATGTACCCGATGCAGGTATCGAGAATCGTCAAGAACCTGCGGACACAACTGGAAGGGGCGCTGTTATAAAGCGCCCCCCATTATTGTTATAATAATATAGAGACACGATAGACAAGGAGCAAAGTAATGGACTACGAAAATATGACCTACAGCGAAATGACCGCCGCCGCCGACTATGCGGAAGCGCGGATGTACTTCAACGTTGACAACTGCGGACAAGCCGACAACCCACTGGACTTCGGTTATCCACTGCCTGACGATGACGGCGACAACTTCTCTGATCGTTACGCGCTGGCACACCCCGGTGCGTTGATGTAAAGGAGTGAGCTATGGAAGACAAAGTACAATACGTAGCGGAAGCGCCGCAAGTGGAAGTACCGGCGCACTGGATTTTTAACGATGCGGCGCAAAAGGCTTTTATGGCCCGTGTCGGCAAGCTGAACCTTGACCAGAGCGATGTACTGACGGCGCTCGGCGAAGTCGAAAAAGTGAGTGACTATGACGGCGATCTGGAAGCCGCCTTGTACGCGCTGACCAACTACGCCACGCGCCGTGATATGCTCACGCTCGACGGTTTGCAGCCGCAACCGGCCAAGCACCACGAGGCACAGGCTATCGCCTGGGTGACGGTCTACACCGCCGAAGGGACACCGATCAACGTCACGGCCCGACAAGGCGCAAGTGCTGACGACGTGGCCGCGACTGTCCTGGCGTTAGTCGGCGGGCTGGACTTACTGAAGGAGGTAGGGATCGTACCGAGTAAAACACGCTAACGCATAGACCAACAAGCTAAAGCATTACTATCATAAAAAGACAAGGAGAACAGACTATGAGTAACTGGCAGAATCGCCAATCGAAGATTCAAGAACAACGGCCCGCCTATCCGTTCATTCAGTGGGCAAATAAGGCCAATCAGTTGGCCCCGTTACCGGATCGCGGCGGGGCGGTGATGATTGAGGAACAAGTCAATTACCTCAACGGCACACCGCTCGGCGCAGTCCCGGCGACGTTCAGCTTCAACACCGGCGAACAGAACGCCGCGCTGTATATCCCGACACTGGAATGTGTCATCATCACATCGCGCTTTTCGTGGGTATCCTACGATGTCAGTGGACGCGCCGAGTATCATAAGGCTTACGTAGACGGCGCACGCGGCAAGGTGCAAGCCCTGCTTTACGTCAAGGGCTATGCCAGCCCGAACAACCAAGAGCTTTCCTGGCTTGGCCCGGTGATGCTCACGCTGACCGGAATGGCGACGAAGGACTTCTTCGAGGCAGTCAAGGCGCACCGGCTGCGCGTCAATCACGCCACGAAAGGGGCGCTCGGATCAATGTTCTTTGGCGTGCGACTGTACGCTGGCCCAATGGAGAAACGCGGCACTGGTAGCAAAAGCTCTATGGCGACGCCGCTCCTGTTGGATGCCGACTTCGACGCGGATCGCGATTTCGTCGGCGATGATCTGGCCGACGAAATCGAAGCCCGCTACCCGGAGTACGAAGCCTGGGCTATCGCCTGGAAGAACGCCGCGCCGCAAGCGGACGTGACCGACGAAACACCGGCCTATGAAGAACCGCCTGACGAACTGCCGGAAGCGCCGAACGCGCCGCAGACCGTCCCGCAGATGCAAGCCGCCGCTCAGAATATGACCGACGCTTACAACCAGTGGAGCCGGGCGTGGAATGAGCTTTCTACCGTGTGGGATGCCACACCCAAGCCGTTGCTCAATAACGCCTGGAAGGTAGCGCAGATCGTCAAGGCTGCTGCTGAACTGCATACCACAATCAACACCTTGCGCTCCGGTCAGTCGAGCGTCGAACAGGAGGCGACCCGCCTGAGCATTGCCCTGGCACAACTGTAAGAGATACGAACGCCGACCAAAATCGCACGGCATTGTTATAAACGCCGTGCGATTTTTGTTATAATAATAACAGGATGTAAACATAACCAACAAGGAGCAAGGCAATGGAACAGACAATTTATGAACACGATAGCCAGTTAGTATTACGACTCAATACTGAACCACACGTTTTTAGGATCATCGTGCGCAAGCCTGACAATCTGGCTTGTTGGGAAGCAGTTGCACAATTCCGTTGCGGACATTACCCCGGTCTGGACAGCGTAACCGTAACCGCAGAACGTCGTGATGAAGTTCTTGTGGAACTCGGAAGCGTGCTATATAAACACTTCTGGAAGCGAGAAGCCTAATGCATCCAGCCGTCATCACTATAACCACTACCGGACAGATCGAAGTCATCTATCACAGCAACGCCGAGCCGGATATGCGGAACGTGGGCGTGACTGTCGCCGACCAACGCGGCGCTTACGTGCTACCGGATAACGTCCTCTTGCGCTATGCGTTCAAGGCGCTGCGCTGGATGTTCGGCAGTCGCGGCAAGGTGAGCGACTGGACACGGCGCTGGATGTGCGAGTTTAGCCTCTGGCGAGCGTCAGACAACCAACGCCTGCCGGGTGTGTATCACGGCCACGATGAAGCCGTGAAAGTCGAAGTCAAGATGCTGGAAGAAGGAGTGCTATGATAAAGTTTGAAGGCTACATCGACGGGGTAGATGAGCGTATGCAAGAATTGGTCAATGCCTTGATTGCCGAGGTGGAAACTCGCGGCGGCACGGTATGGTCAACGTGGGGACTATGCGACGATGACGGAGAACTTGTACCCACAAATGAACCTATGCCTAAGGAGCATTAGCATTATGAACCTAAAATGTAATGTCCGCCACTTGCAGATCAACCGCTATCCGCAGGTTGTACCCGGCAACATCCAACTTACCGAGAGTCACGTCATCTTCAACGCCGCCCGCCCGCTACCGGGCCACGTCACCTGGCAAGCCGATTTCTGTCACGGCGTGTTCTATGCCGCCGTTGACGCAACCAAGCCGTATGCGGTGCGCCTGGCCCGCCAGTGCATCAGCCTGGACGGGTGGGTGCTACAGTTCATCACCGAGGAAGCCGCGACGACAGCGCTGCAAGCGTGGTATGATGAAAACGTGAATGTGCCGGTGAACGTGCGCGACCACCGCTTCCCGTTGATCTGGCAAGGCTATTGTAACCACTGTGCGCCGGAAACGGCAATGCTCGAATTCGCCGACAGTTCGTGGCAGGAGTAGGCTATGGGATATTCAATTTATATCAATTTGAGAAGTAAGGCGGAATTAGATGAGGTTATGTCTTTCTTCGAGGAACATACTAGAATTATTGAGAATGTTGTCCGCGCCGCACCGACCACTGACCTTGCCTATTCAAATGATGAACACTGCTTTGCCTTCGGTATTAATTATCATAGTGATGTTAGTCTATGTTGGGGATGGGCTTTCTGTGCCTTTTTTGCCGATAAGTTTGGTATCGGAGAATACATCTATGATGGAGAAGAGGTCATTTCAGTAGAAGAAGACCCAGTAGAAACAGTGCTGGATAATCGCTTGAAGTGGATGCGTAGAAGTCTTGAAACCAAAAAACTTAGCAGACATATGCGCAAAGAACTTCAAGAAGCTGTTATTGAGATTCAGCGTCTAAACCAAGCAGTGATGAATGAGCTTGAGCGCCTCGGTCAACTATGGGATGAAAAGAGGAAGGAGTAGACTATGACACACATACAAGTTGTCCCTGTTACGGCCTCGGAATATCGTGCAGAGCGTCTGCGTGAAGAACTGCAAGCCTTGGAAAAGTATCTCTACTCACAAACACAGACACAAGCCTGGATTGACGCGCTATTCAGTTTCGGGTACATCCAAGCTGAATTGTTAGCAGTCGCGGACGGTTACGACAAACAAGTAAAGGAGCAAGGCAATGGCTAAAATCATCGGCGACTTGCCCGACATTTCGATTATGACGATCCCCTCACTGGAAGACCTGCAAGCGTTCGGCGCGGTACATCCCGGTATCGGCGCACTACTGCAGGCCTATACCGAAGGCGCTTACGATCTGGAAGATATGCTAATGCTCGTCATCGCCGTGTTGATTGCGGAGTTCTATCAGATACGGGCGCAGGAGCAACGGCGTACCGGCAAATGCTCGCCGCCGTTAGTGAACTGCATCCCGCCTAATCTGCTGTAGGTTAATCTGTTATGAATATAACGCCAGTTGTTACAAACGACTGGCGTTTTTTGTTATAATAATAACAGGATAAACATAAGTGATTAGTAAGGAGCGAAGGCAATGGAAACGGTAAGCAAGACCTACACACAAATCGAGAAATACGTTTTTGAAATCGAGTTCCAGACATACACCGATAATATCGAAGAAGAATTCTACGCCTTCGAGTTTCCTCAGGAATGGTGGCAGTTACGCGAAGATGGCTTTGAAAGCTCGATCTACTTTTCCCCAATCATCTACAATGACACCGCAATGGTGACGGTTACCTTTACCAGAGAGAAAACGGAGGCATAACCGATGACTACACCGATGCAACGTAGAGAAGCCGCCAGCGCGAAAACTGGCGAGTTTGTCAATAACACTGTCGCGCTCGACTTGCAACGCCTGCTCGAACGTGGCTTGCTTGTCCGCATCCACGTTCACGGGACTGGGCTTTTCAACAGCGCCTTGAGCTTCGAGGAACTGGGCATCAAGACCGACTCACTCGAAGGGAAGGCCAAGAGCGCCCGTCGGATCATCGACGCGCAGTTGGACAACCGGCTCAACAGTTGGGGCGCACAGTGTCGGCAAGCTGCGATCCGCTACGCCAGCAAGTTGGAAAGCGTAGACGCCTTGACTGCTTCCGCTTCGTGGCGCTTCCTGTTGTACTCCGCTTATGAAGACTTCAAGACGCGCTGGAATGAGCTGATGGCCCTGGGCCGCCAGATCAAGGCCGATGCGATTGTGGAACTGCCGAACATCCGTGAGCAGAACCGGCAATACTACGAACAACGCGCCCGCGAGAACTGGGATGCACTGCAAGCCCGCTACGCCTACGGAACAGCCATAAGCGTGCCGGGCAACACGTTCGGGCCGGATGACTGCCAACGGTACATCGAATGGGTCGTAGCGCAGGCAATGGCGGCAATCCCCACCGAACAGGACATCGAGAGCAAGATATTCGCCAACTATCAAACGAGCGTATTGTTCATTACAACGATGCCGGATAGTGCCGAACGTAGCGCCATTTGGCAAGAGGAAAACGAACGCGCCCGCGCCGAACTGGAAAACAGTACCAGCGCCGTTCGTGAACTGCTTGGTCAGTTGTTCGCGCAACTCGCCGAAGGGACGAAGACCTTGCTAGACGGCTACAACAAGAACGGGCAATTCCGGGGTCGTTCCCTGGACGTGGCACGGAACTTCCCTACGTTGATGCGCTACTTGGGTGGTGAGTTTCTGGAAGATGCGGAGATTCGCGGGCTGATCGAACAGGCCAAGAGCCTGGCCGAGACATCGAGCAGCGAACAACGCGACGGGCAACTAGTCGCCAACCTGCACCAGTTGCAGAGCGTCGTCACGGCGCAACTGGACGAACTGAAAGCCACACGGGTTACACACACCCGCGCCGCCTATCTGGAATTGTAAGGAGCAAGGCAATGCCTATCGAAGCCGAACTGGTCTACCGGGCACAAGACACCGCCGGGCGCAAGGATGCCGCCTACGTGATACAGATGATGAGCGAGAACGGTGTCTACCAAGTCATCTTAAAGTGGGGCAAGTGGGAACAGTACCACAATGCTACGCTTTCGTCCAAGACTGACTATACCGGCACGGCTCTCAGTATCGCTATGAGCAAAGTTGTCGATGCTGCCAACAAGCGCACGCAGAGAGGCTACGAACTGCAAGCGCACCTGTCAACATTTCCAGCGTGGCTACCGACTTCTCTTGGCGCTCCACGTCTCCAAAGCTGGCAGTCACCGCCGGAAACCCGCGCAGCCGTCAAGCCATTACCGCCCGAACCCGAACCGCTACCAACTGGCCGCGTCAAGCATACGCGGGCCGGATTCTTGGAATTGTGATGTTACAAAGCGGCAGGTATTCTTGTTATAATAATAACAGGATAACCCATAATCAAGGAGTGAACGAATGGACAAGGTGCAGGAATTGAACAGACTGGTACGGGCACGCTGCCCGATTATCGCTATCAATAGCGCGGAGTCTACCCGCGTTATGGATAGCATCATTGATATGATTGTTCTGGAAGCTGCCCGCACGCACAAGGAACATAAGCAGTTGTTCGTCTGGACAGTCTCACAGGGCTTGTTCCGTGTACTGACCAAAGCGGAGAAGATTGACGGCGCACAATGCTTTACTGGTGACAGTGTATTGGTCACCGAACCGAACGTCGAGCCGAACGTGGAAGCGTTTCTCGCCTTGCAGAACATCGCTACACAAGCACCGGACGGCATCTATGTTTTGAAGGACGCGCACCCGTACCTCAACGCCCCGGAAGTGCTGCGCAGTCTACGCGATTGCGCGGAAAGCCTGATTAAGCAGAAAAAGACGGTGATCCTCTTGTCGCCGCACGTCGCTGTTCCGCAAGACGCCCGCAAGGATCTGAAAGTCATCGACTGGCCGCTACCGGACAATACCGAACTGGAAGCGCAGATCGACACATTCATTGACCAACAGGGCGTGAGTGATCGCCTCAACGGTGGACGGGCGCAACTGGTACGCGCCTTGCAAGGCTTGACGGCAAACGAGGCAGACCAAGTGTTAGCGCAAGCCGTCATCACGAACGGGCAACTGGACGAAAGAGCAATCAGTTATTGCATCCAAGCTAAGGCCGAGATCATCGGCGAGTCTGGCGCACTCGAATTCTTCCCCGCGCAAATCGGGATAGAGGACGTAGGCGGGCTGGACAACTTGAAGCGCTGGTTGCAAGCGGCTGGAATGGCGAATACTCAGGACGCGCAAGCCTACGGGATGAAACCGGCGCGGGGCGTGCTCGCGGTGGGCGTCCCCGGTTGCGGGAAGTCCCTGACCGCTAAAATGGTATCGCGTCTCTGGAACGTGCCGCTCTTGCGCCTGGACGTGGGCGCACTGTTCGGCGGCTTGGTCGGGCAGTCCGAGGAACAGACCCGTGACGCCTTGAAGATCGCCCGCGCCGTTGCGCCGTGCATCCTCTGGATTGACGAAATCGAGAAGGCACTCGGTAGCGGCGGCGGCGAGCAGGACGGCGGCACAAGCTCTCGCGTACTTGGCAGCATCCTCACCTGGATGGAAGAAAACACCGGCTCTGGCGTGTTTGTCTTTGCGACGGCTAACGACATCGGCAAGCTGCGCCCAGAACTGATCCGGCGCTTCTCCGAGAAGTTCTTCGTAGACCTGCCCACTGTTACGGAACGCGCCACAATCCTCAACATTCACCTGCACAAGGCCAAGCGCAACCCCGCCGACTTTGACATTGCTGCCGTAGCCGAGGCAATGGTAGACTTCACCGGCGCGGAAGTGGAAGAAACCGTGCAACAGGCTTTGTGGCGAGCCTTCCCCGAACACCGGGACATCGACACTGCCGACCTGTTACAAGTCGCCGCCGAGACTGTGCCACTGGTAACGACGATGCGCGAGCAGATCGAAGCGATGCGCCAGTGGGCCACCCGCGCCAAGTCTGCCAGTAGCGCCCAACGAGTACAGCAGCAGGTAGTCCGTGAGAGCCGCCGGGCGTTGGAAATGTAAAGGAAACCGGGGCGCACTTGTTACAAAGTGCGCCCGATTTTGGTTATAATAATAACAGGATAACTTTACAATCAAGGAGTTGACACGATGATAAAAATGGATAGACACCAAAAGCAAGTACTTTGTAGAGACTTCATAAAGCTCTATCACGGCAGTATGTTCGACGCGATGACGATGACCCGAAAAATGCAGGACGTTTGGGGAATCAACCTAGACTGGCACGAAATGAGTGACGCACTCGAATACCTGGCAAACATCGGAGAGATTGACCGCGACGGCTTTAATGCCGAGAGAATGGAACAGTATTGCTGATTAACGATTAAAAGGAGAAAGCAATGGAGCTTCAATTTCGCAAGTATGATAATTCACATTCAAAACTAGTTGCCGCCTCATTAGAGGCATACTACACAGGTGGTAACTGTACTCACATTGCCGAGGCTGAATTTGGCGAGATCATTTTGGTTTTCCCACGCAGTCGGGGTGAACGATTCTTGCTTATCATCAATGTAGCCGACCAAGTAGAATTTGCCGAAACCGGAATGGTTAGCGGTAACGAATTCTTTGTAAACTATACCGATAAGCAGCTTGAAGCAGGGGTAGAAGTTTCCACATCATTCTTCTAAACTTGTTACAACGGCGCTGCGATTTTGGTTATAATAATAACTGGACTGAAAGGAGAATACAGTGAGCCACAAGAAAACGATTCGTACAGAATATCGAGATGCGGAGTGTCTGGAAGAGGCGTTCCGCGAAGCCGCACAAGCACAGGGCTTTCAGTCGTTGACCGGAGCAACGCACGCCCAGATGTACAACGGCGAGCGCGTCCCAGTGGCGATGCGGATTCAACGTAACCGGCAGTCTGATAGCTGGTACTACGGTGATTTTGGCTTGGCTAAAGGCGACGGCGTGTATACCATTGTCATCGACGACCTGGATATTGGTCGCCCGAAAGTGCAAGCGTTCCTCAACGACCTGGCGCAACGCTACACCTACAAAGCCACACTCAAGACGTTAGCCGCCCAGGGGTATGCCGTCACCGAGCAGCGCCAAGCCGACGGTACAATCAAGCTGATTGCCCGCCCCACCCGCCGCACGGCTACCCGGCAGACCACACGTTCAACCGCCACCCGCCAAGTGGCGACGGTAAGGAGATAGGCTATGGAATCGCACGAACTGCATATTACGATTGACAAGACCGGCAAGCTGGCCGTGGAAGTGCAAGGGGTACAAGGTGAAGGCTGCGAGGCTTTAGCCGCTGCCCTGGACGCACTCGGAACGGTAGAGAGTGAAGAACACACGGACGGCTGGAATCGCAAGCAGCGCCGCGAGCAGGGCGTTACCGGCAAGGTGGCGGCGCGTGGCTAAAAGAACGCGGCACGCAGACCGGGCCGCCGATTGGATCGCGCTCTGGTCTGCGTGCTGCCCGCCCGACTTGCGCCACTTGGAAACCCGCGACAAGCAACACGGCGGGGAATTTCAGTTCGCCCGCAAGTTGCTCGGCAGGCAATGGCGCTTCGATTGGTGCATCCCGGCTCTTAAGATCGCCGTCGAAGTGGACGGCGGCAAGAAAATGGCACAATGGTCACCACGCCTGAATCGGTGCGTGGTGGTAGGACATCACAACAAGGACACAGATTTAGAGCGTCACAATTTTGCAGAAATGCTCGGCTATCACGTCTTCCACTTTTCACCGGAGATGCTATCACCGGCGGCAGTGGACGTAGTAGTCAGACTGATACGCGATAAACTCAACAGGAGCTAAGATTTTACTATGATAAAAGATTTGTCCACAGACACGCCACAGGCTATCACGATGCGAATATCACAAGCAAGCCCTGACGCGCCGTGTACGCGCCAGGAGATAGCGCAGATGGTAAACGTAGAGCGGCAGACCGTTGGTGAACTACTGGCAGAACTGCGCTTGCAAGGCTGGTTGATTCTCGAAGACGAGCGCGGGTGCTGGTTAGCGTCGTCATTTGCAGAGGTAAAGGAATGGCGCACCACAACGCTTATTCCGGCAATGCTGGTACTGCTCCGCACCGACCAGGCAATGCACCAAGCAGCGTTGCAGCAGTTCGGCGCGGGTAGGATTGAGACGGCATAAGGGGCGTGCTATAATGGAAGACGAAAAAGTGTTGACAGTTGCGGAAGACATTAAGGCTATTTTTGAACGTTATCCCACTCGCAAATTCTCTCGCGGGTATCTGGCGTATAGATTTGTCACGTCTGACCGGGATATGCGAAAAGCCGTTGCCGAACTGCGCTTACAAGGTCACTTGATTGTCGCCGATGAAAACGGCGGCTATCGCCTGGCTACATCCGCAGAGGACGTGCGCCGGTATACCGCTAGTCTTCGTAGTCGGATTGTCGCCCTGGCGCTGGTAGTCAGGGCAATGGAAACCGAAGCCGCCCGGCAGTTCAGCGACTTCGAGCAGTTGCCGCTCTGGACTTGGCGGGATAAAAACGTGTTAGGCGGACGACTATGACAGGACACGCAGTACGATGGGCGATACGACGGAACAGGTTTGCGCCACGCGGATTTGATTTCACGCACTGGCATTGGACGCTCGATGCAAACACAACTCTCTGCGG
>JBAZEK010000010.1 GCA_041653995.1 Dehalococcoidia bacterium | reverse complement strand
ACTGATGGGCTTGCCGATCCGTTCGTCAAGATTACGCCTGTTGGCGATGCGTTCGAGGATGACATTTCTGTGGAGGGCGAGGTTACTCGCTTTCCGACAAATGAATGCCGCTACGATGTTGAGGTCACGCTCAAAGGCAGCAGCGCGCACAATCAGCAATTGGCGGCTATCCTAGCGGTAGACCGCGTATCTACCGCCGGCGCTGGCGTGGGCGTGTTTTTGCTTAAGGACAACAATGGCGCGACCCTGCACGCCGGTGATAAGTGCTGGCTGACGGGCAGCGCGCCGCAAGAATTCGGCAAGAACAAACCCGACTGTACTTGGAAGTTGCGCGTGGTGATGAAGCCCTATGCGTCAATCGTCGGGGGTAACTAACCGGTAACGCAACAGACGGGCCGCAGTAGCGGCGGATAGGAGCCAAAGCATGTTTGTCGATTTCAAGGTTGCCGATAGGCGATTTAAACTCGATGCCCTGAAGCTGCGTGAAGCGCTGCAGGCAGAAGCAATTCTAGTCGAGGCCGTGTTCCCTGTGGGGGCGGCGTTCGCAACGGGCAAGGTCAACAGTGCCGATCTCAAAGCAGCGCTTGCTGGCATTGGCCCGCGCCTGCAGGTGTTGATCGACTTGTTCGCAGCGTCGTGTCAAGTGGAATGGCAAGACAATCAGCTGGTGCCGCTCGCGTCATTTCTGGACTTGGTGTTCGAGCGCAAAAACGCTTCTTTGCTGTGCTGGTTGATGGCTTGCGTAGAATGGCAGTTCGCCGATTTTTTCGACGGGACTGGCCTGCCCCTGCTCAAGGCAGCGGCGAGCCGCTTTACTTCCCTGCTTGGATCGACTGGAGAATCTGGAGAATCGCAACTTCCGAAAAAGTAAAGGATAGCCTGCACGAGATACTAGAGTACTGGACGATCAACGATTTGTATGAGGCACACGTAGTCTTAAACGCCATCGAGGCGGCTGAGGCGCGTGCGGCAAGGACGCCCCGAAGTAATGGCCCTTCGTGAATTGTTCGCAAAGTTTACGTTCGATTTCGATCAAGCAACGATCAATCGCGTAACTCAAGCATCGCAAGTCGCGGAAGGCAAGGTCGCACAACTTGCTGCGAAGTTCACGGGCGCCGGGGCGGCAGCCACGCAAGCGGCAGTCCCGTTGCGCGCGATTAACAGCGCAATGGGTGAGGACACGATTAGCACCAATCGGTTGGCGCGCGCGATCGAAATCGTCGACCGCAAGTTGACCCGTATGGGCGAGACGCTGCAGGGTGCATTTGTGGGCGGAACCGGGGCAAACAAAGCAACGCAGCAGTTGAACCAGGTTGCCGCGGCTGAAAGCAAGGTCTCCCACGGCGCCGGCGGAATGAAAGCCGCATTCGGGCAGGCCCTCGCTGCGTTCGGCATTTTTGGCGGGGTGCTCGGGTCTGTGTTCGCAGGGCATGCGATCAAAGAAGGCATTGCTAACGAAATCGAAATGGCCGCCGAATTCGATCCTTTGTCGAGAAAGACAGGAATCGCGGCAGAAGCGCTGCAAGCGTTGGGGGCGTACGCAAAACACAGTGATGTCGATTTCGAAGTATTAACCGGGTCGCTAACGCAGCTCACAAAGAACGTCGGCTTGTTTGCTGCGGGCGCTCCGTCAAGAATCAAAGGTGTTTTCAAGACGCTGAAAATAGGTGTGAAAGACGTCAGGGGAATGGCGCCTGAAGACATTTTTTGGAAAATCGGTAAGGGTATTGCGGGCATTGCAGACCCTACGCAAAAGTTAGCATTCGCCCAACGGGTGTTCGGTGAATCGGGCGCTCTCATGCTTGAGATGTTTCACGGCACCGCCGAAGAAATCGAACAGCAGAAGCAGCTGTTCACCGATTTGGGTGTCGTTTATTCGAAAACGTTCGTGGAAAAAGCGGACAAAGCCGAGAAGAAAATGCATCTGCTGGGCGTGCAGTTTCATCGTGTTAAAGTAGAATTGATTGCGGGGCTGCTGCCTGCTTTGATGTGGGGCGCCAGCAAGCTGACAGCGTTCGGTGTTGCTGTTGCTAAGATAGCCGAACGCACCAGGATTTTTCAAGCTGCATTTGTGACCGGTGGGTGGCTCTTGTTCAGCAAGGTGCTAGCGCGCATTGTAACCGGGGGCGGCGGTGTGCTGGGCTGGCTGAAAAAGCTGTGGCCGCTGCTCGCGCGCATGGCGCGGGTGCTCGTGCCTTGGCTCGCCTGGACACTTATCCTCGATGATATCATGGTGTTTCTGCAGGGGGGCGATAGTGCCCTTGGGAGGTTGCTGGATCGCATTGGCGGGGCTGGTAGCGCTAAAGCAACGCTAGAAGATATCAAACAAAAGATTTCAGACCTTGCGGATTGGGCGAGTAAAGCGGCGATCGCTATCGGCGAATGGCTGTCGGCGATACGCGCGTGGGCTTCAGGCAGTTCCGATAGCGCAACGGCTGTGCAAGAGGCTTTTGGCGGGATGTGGTCGATCGTCAAAGGGTTTATGCTGTCCTGGCAAATGCTTGCCGGGGACACATCCGACGAAACACAAGCGGCATTTTTGCGCGCAACCCAACCGATCGAAAATGCATTCACAGCGCTGGGGGAGTTTTTTGGATTTCTGTGGACGGACATTAAGACCGGTGCAGCGGCCGCAATCAACGCTGTGGTGGATGCTGTTCTAGCTTTACCTGCGCGATTAGGCGGCAAGGTCTGGAAATTTCTGACCGGCGAATCCGAGGCGGCTTGGCGGAACAAGGTCGGCCTTGCTCCGGATGTTGCGCCCGTGCCACAGCCGGGCGATCGCAACTACCCGCATGTGCGCATTCCGCAAGCCGTGGATGTGGTGCCGCCTATGCTCGCACGTCCAACGAGCGGCACGGGTAGCGTGGCGACCCTGCATGATAACCGTCAAGTGACGGTCAACGTGTCCGCGCACGACAGTCCCGCTAAGGTTGGGCACGCTGTGGCAGGCGCTGTGCAAGGAGTACAACCAGCCGGACCAAATTTGAAAGCTCTACACGGAGCGCTTGCGGGGGCACCCAATGGCTGACCGAGACCACGCGCGGGGTACCTCGTGAGCGACTGGATGACATGGGACGGCGGTGCGTTGACAGCCGATTGCGTGACATCAATCGGCGCGGAGCATTCCGCGGAAGTGACTGAGCACCCTGTCGAGGATGGCTCTGTCATTGCCGACCACGTGCGGATCAATCCCCCGACTGTTGTCTTCGAATTTTCTCAATCCAAGCAGTCCCTTAAAGACGATGATCTCAAATGGCAGCAAGCGCCGATCAACGTGCGCGAAAGCCAGTTCCGCCCCCAGGGGTTGCTTGCGTTGACCATGGCGGCGGGTGCGGCAATCGGTGCGTTGACAGATGCGATCGGTCTCACCAGCAGCCCAGGCGAACTGAAAACTTGGACGCTTACAGCCAAAACGAACAAAGACCGAATCCACGAAATGCACAACGCGCTTGTCGCTATGCTGACGAAAAAGGTTTCATTTTCGTATGACGGCCTTGTGCTGTCTGACTATCTACTGACCGCGGTTAAATACAGCCGTGACAACAAACTCGGCGGCTGCGCTCGATTCCAAATCGAAGCCAAGCACGTCGAGACGGTCAAGACATCCAGCAGCAGCCTAGTTCCGACAGGACCACTTGCGGCGGGTGGGGTGCTGCGCACGCTTCCGATCGCCAACAAGGGCGGGCAGAATGCTGAGAGCAAAGAAAAAGAAGTAGTCAAGAAAAGCATGCTGGCAAGCGGCCTTGACCTAGCGGGGATTGGCCTGTGAAACAGATACCAACCGATGCAAGCGGTACCCTATTTGAGTATGTCGAGGACATCGCTCTGGACGGATCTGTATTCGCTCTGAAATTTTCTTGGAATGAACAACTAGATCACTGGGTGTTGTCCGTGTTTGCAAGCGACGCCACGCCAATCGTGCAAGGGCGTATGGTGATCAACGGTGTTGATCTACTGCGCGGGTGCGTGGTCGCTGGATGCCCGCGGGGTACTTTGTTCGCGACCCCATTGGACGGCAACAATGAGCACGCCGGCTATACCGGGCTGGGTTCGCGTGTGGCGCTGTATTATCGGGAATTGGGTGAGACGTGACCCCCGCACAGCAAAGAGACATACTGGCGGCGATTGAAGATGATCGCGAAGTTGACACGCTAGATGACTTTGCAGACGCGGAGTATTCAGATTTAGATGTGCCGATTTCAGCCGAATCGCTGCGCATACTACGGGAGGACATTGCAGAGTATCGGAGCAATCCTGTCAGCATTTATCTCGGCTCTTTTGCGGTGGACGAGTGACGCACCAATGGCTGCGGTCAATCGCCCTGGACGTGGGCACCGGGTCGAGTGGATTCGCGCTCGCCAGTACCTCCAGTTTGCGCGTCGTGTTCGAGGTCGAGCGCGATGAAAAGCCCTGGCCCAACACCGCCAAAATTCAAGTGTACAACCTGAACCCCGATCATCGCCGTGCTTTGAGCACGCTGCAAGACGTGCCGGTGAAACTGCAAGCGGGTTATCAGGACGGCATTGGACTCTTGTTTGACGGAATGCTGCGCGACGTGACGAGCGTACACGACAGCGTCGATTGGATTACCACACTCAACACCGGCGACGGGGAGCGCGATCGCAAGGGCGAGCCGATCGCCGGCAAGACAATCAAGCAGACGTGGAGTAAGGGCACACCGCTTGTGTCCGTGCTGAGTGCCTTTGCGACAGCGCTCAATGTAGACATGGGCAACGTCCAGACAATGGGCGCAGCTGCCAAGCTGCCGACGGGGCTGGCGTTAACGCACGCATTCGCCGTGGATGGCCCCGCGCTGGACGAATTGATCTATCTCATGCGGTCGTTACAAATGCCGTGGTCAATCCAAAACGGCAAATTGCAAGTGCGCCCGGCGCCGGCTGTGCCCGCAAGTGAGGGGCCTTTGATCTCAACCATGACGGGTTTGGTCGGCGGCAACGTTGAGATCTCGAGAGAGAAAGTCAAACGCTTCGGGCACACAATCGACGTCAAGCTGTGCAAAGGCAAATGCCTGCTGCTCCCTGAACTTAAACCCGGTTGCATGTTTGTGCTGGATTCACAGGCTGTGATCGGGACCGTGCTTGTGACGAAAATAAAGCACACGGGTGATACCGACGGGCAAGACTGGTACACAGAATTTGAAGGCATCTATGGCTGACTCCGACTCATCTGGCGCGTGGGCAGAGCTGCTGCACGCGGCCATTGCGCGTAGCCTAGACGGCGTGCACACGTCGATTCCCGCCAAGGTGTCGTCCTATCTGCCCCTGCTGCAGCAGGTGTCGTGTGAGCCCGTAATCGCGGGCATGCCCAAACTCGAGGATGTGCCCGTGCTGTGGCCCCGGGGCGGCGGGTGCTTTTTGCATTTTTCCCTAGAGGCCGGCGATCATGTGTTGCTGGTTTTCTGCGAGGCCGATTTTAACCCGTGGCGTTTGAGCGGTAGTGCGATGGCTCCCGCAATGCTCAAGCGCCACGGGCTGTTTGCGTGGGCGCTACCGGGTGCAGCGCCTGACGTGTCGCCCATGCTGGTGCCGTCGCTCCTGACGGGCGTTGCGATGGGTGAGGACAGCTTGACCGGGACGGTTGTGCAGGTGGCAAACAGCAAGTGCACGGTGGGTCTGCCGGTGGGAGCGCCGCAGTTGCCTGTTGTGACGGCGCTGGAGATAACGACATTGTTGGGGATGCTCAAGACAGCGCTGTCGTCCGCGCAGTCCGCTTCGGTGTGCACGCCGGGCGGCCCTGATGCTGCTTGGGCGGTGCTTAATGCCGCGCTCGCAAGTTGGGGTAGCGCGGTCGGCTCGACTGTGCTAGGAGTAACGGGATGACCCCCCCAAGACACGCTTGGAGACGCGCCAGTGTTTACGCGGCTAGCCTGCCGTGCTTGGGGGGGTTGCTTTGAGTCACGGCTTTCAAATCCCAGGCGATATGGCTTTGTCCGCGGACGGACGCTATCTGCTGCTGTGGCAAGGCGGCGAGGAAATCGCATACCGGGCGAACGTGGCACTGCAAACGTTCGCTGGCGCGTGGGTGTACGACCCGAGCAAAGGCGTCAAGTATCTATACGAGATTTTCGAAAAGCCCGCAAGCGCCGGGCTCGCGTTGCTGCGGGCCGAGATCTGGCGCGTGCTGGGTGAGACCGCGGGCATTGTCGAGGTGGTCGAGGTGCAGCTCGATTTCGACTCCGACACACGCACAGCTACAATCCGCTGGCAGGCGCGTGCAGACACAGACGGCGTGGTGAGCAGCGAGGTAACGATTAAATGACAGCAGAACACGATAGCCAAATGCTGCAATTCTGGGCGAATGAAGAGCGTCTGTTTGCGTGGTTGCGCGCGAAAATGCTGCCGGCGCGGGACTGGCGTGAAGCGCGGAGGCTGTGCGCAGCAGCATCTGCTCGATTGCGATCGCCGCAACAAGCTGGAGTATTATGACTATCACGTACGGACTGACAGACACCGGGTTTCGTCGCAAGACATATGCGGAAATCATTGCATCACTCGAAGCTTGGCAAAGGGATAAGATCAGCACCAAACTCGATCTGTCCGAGAAAACAGTCCTTGGAAACGTGAATGCGATCGTTTCCGAGGAACTGGCGCAGTCCTGGGAAACGCTGGAAGCTGCCGCCGGTGTCCTCGACCCGGATACAGCCGTGGCCGCGCTGCTGGTGGGCGTTTGCAAACTCACAGGCGTGGTGCGTAGCGGCGCGGATTATGGGCACGTTGCGGACGTTACGCTGACATTCGATCGCGCGTGTACCATCCCCGCAAATACATTGTTGCTTTCGGTCGAGGGCGAGGCGACCAATCTGTGGAGTAACGACAGCGAAATCATTGCAGCGACTGCTGGCACGCAGACCGCTGATTTCACCTCCGTCGGGACCGGGTCGACGTATGCGGCTGCCGCGGAAACGTTGACCGTGATCAGCACCCCAATACTAGGATTGGTGTCCGCGACCAATCCGACCGAAGCCACGGCTGGCACGGACCAACAGAGTTTGGACGCACTGCGCACAGAGCGTGAAGCATCTCTTGCCGCGACGGGCAAGGGCACGACTGCCGCAATAGCAGCTGCTCTGCTTACCGTGCCGGGCGTATTGGATGCGCGGGTATTCGAGAATGACACCGACACAACAGACGACGGCATCCCCCCGCACGCAATACGCCCTGTGATTTGGGACGGCACAGGCGAGGCGGCGGAAGACATGGCGCTAGCGCAGGCAATCTACACGTCCAAGGGGGCGGGTACCGAAACGCACGGCGCAATTGACTCCGCAACAACAGACCCTTGGGGAACGAGTAAGATAGTACACTTTGATCGCGCCGCAGTTGTACCAATTTACGTTGTGGTTGTGGTTTCAGGCACGTTCACCGAATCGACATTGCAGGCAGCGATCGTGGCCGCGCACGATGCTGTGATTGACCGAGACGTATATTTCGCGCTACTGATCGCGGCCGCAATCCAGTGCCCCGGCGTGACAACAGTGTCTGATTTGACGCTCGGGCTCTCGCCGGCGCCGGAAGGGCGCGTTAACCTGGTTATAGCGAATGACGAGGTCGGCGTGCTCGACACCAGCAGGGTCCACGTGGTGACGGCGCCGGAATGACGCAGCTGCAACAAAACACGACGCACATGGGTGCTGGATTGCTCAAATTGGTGCCGCCATTTTGGGGCAAGCCGCGCATTGCCGCACTGCTGCTGGGCTATCTGCAGGAAATCCAGACGCTAGAGGATGCGATTTGGTCTGTAGCAACGGGCCTTGATGTGGACACCTGCGGGAGATTTGCGCTGGAGGGTCTGGCAAAAATCGTTGACGAGCCGAGACGCCCCGCGAGCACGGACACATTAAGGACGTTAGTCAAAGGGCGTATTACTGTCAACAAAAGCGACGGCACCCCGGACGCAATCGCTACTGTGATAGCGCTGCTGACGAGCGGCACCGTGCGGGTGCTCGATAGTCTCGAGGAAGTACGGGTGTTGCAGCTGACGCTGCCTAATCCAGATGATATCGACGCAGCCGTCGGACTGCTGGACGATGCCTGTCGCGGTGGGGTGCACGTCTGCTGGTTGACGAACGCCGGGACAGGCGGCTGCGCGCGGCCTAATTACGGCGATACGACACCGGACAACACAAGACGACGGGGCTTAGTTCCGAGGAGCAATTATCATGGTTGATTTAATCGAATGGGCTTCCGACACCAATTACGACGGCGGAGCATCTCCTACAAAAATAGCTGTTGCTGCGCCTTTGGCTGGCCCCGGGCACCGTCCAGAGACAGCTAATTGCAGTGCTCAGGAGGAAAATTGGCTGCTGAATGAGCTAACAAAACGGATCAACGCAGTGCCTGTCGTGCATCAGTATCTCACGAGTGGCACGTGGATAAAACCCGTCAACGCTAAATACATTGATTTTACTCTTGTGAGCCCAGGCAGACCGGGTGCTAGCAGTACCTCCAGCGGCGGTGGTGGTGGCGGGTCGAATGGCGGCATCGTGCAACGCAGACTGCCTGCCGCAGATGTACCAGACACGTTGACCGTAACTGTTCCAGCTACGTACTACGGAGAAAATACATCTGTCTCTGGCGCCACGTTTTTAATAGCAACAGACTATGTGGGTACTGCTGCAGGCAGCGCGAGCACAGGCGCTGGGGGTGCTGGCGGCACAAATACAGGCGAGGGCGGCAAAAACGGTGGAGCCGGCGGAACTGCTGCTGTCACGGTAGGCTATGTTGGTACGCCTGGAGGAATCGGATACTGCTCAGCCGCCGCGGTTGGCGGGATTGCCGGCGATTTTCCGTCAGCGCCGCATGGTGGTGGTGGCAAGGGTGGTATTGGATACGGTGCTGGCGGTGGTGGTGGTGGCGGCACAGGTGGCGGGGGTGCGGGCGGTGGTGGTGGTGGCGGTGGTGGCGGCGGCTACGGCTGGGAAGTTGCAGCGAGTAATGGCGAGAACGGTGGCGACGGCAATAGCACAGGTGGAGCAGGTGCTCCAGGCGTCGCGATTATTACGACCTGGTGTTAATACTGCTGGCGCGCTTCGCCGCGTGTGCTATCGTGCGGAGTCTGAATGATTGAACAAGACACAGCAGCGCAACTGCGCCTGACAGTCACGCATCACCACAATCTGTATGTGCCCACACAGTGGACAGCAGAGCAAACAACGTGGGGTGCTTTTGTCGAGCAGCGGCTAGCAGCCGGGCACCGGCAAGATATCATTAAGGAGAACGCCCCGCTGATATCGTTGTATGAGCTGTGCCCTGGCGGCAAACGTTGTAACAGCGACGTCGTTTCGATTGGCGGCGTGCAATTAGACTTTGACGACAAGACTCTCGATCAGGTAATGCAGTGCGTGCTCGCCCTGCAAAATGAGGGCATTGCGTGCCTGTGTTCCACAACCTGGAAACATTGCCCGCCCGAGCACGAGCGTTGGCGAGTGATTGTGCCACTCGCGCAAGTGATTGCGCCGAGCCAATTCAACAGCTTGCTCGAGTATGTCTGGGCACATTTCGCGGAGCACGCTGATCGTGACGCAGACGGTTTAAGTCGCGGGTTCTTTGTGCCGTCGGTACACCCGGAGCGCGCTGATTTAGCGAGTATTTTCTATTTGCCAGGCTGCGGAATGCCCGTGCATTTGGTGTCCGTGCCGGCACCCTCGCCGGCACCCGCGCCGGCCGCGGTGCGAATCATCCAGCACGAAACTTGGACGCTGTTGTTCAAGCGCTGGCGCGGCAGCACCAAGTCAAACCTCATCGACCTGGGAAATCGTGGCGCGTCTGCTCTGCTGGGCATGCCGATCGCACAACCCGGCGAGCGGGACACGGTACTCTGGGATTTCGTTTGCGGTATTGTACGTGCATATCCAGACGTGTCCGCAGATGCCGTCTGGGAATTGCTGCGGCACAGTATTGAACGTGCTGCGGCAGACTACCCGCAGGACTGCCTAACGGAGCACGACGTAAGAGAAAAACTCGAACGCGCTCGGGTTGCACACCTTGCTGATAGCGATGCGAGTATGCCGTTCGATCGCAAAAGCGCTATAAAACAAGCGTTTGGCAGCAACCGCGACACGCAGTACACAGCCGACGAGTTAGCGAACATTCGAGAAATGACTGGGCTGTCGGCAACACAGCTGGACAAAGCGTGGATATTGCAGCACGAAACAGATTACTATATTCTTGGACCACTCGGAAAACTATACACGGCGGGACGCGAAGCACTGCTCAATACGTGTCGTGTTGCGCTTGCCCCCGCGCCGGTGGAATTGTATTGCGTCGACAAGGCTGGGCGCCGGCTGAAAACAGCGCCGGAGCTGCTCGAGGCGCATAGCCTGCCGCTGGCTGAGGTGCGGCGTTCTTTGGTTACGAGCAAGCCTATCTTCGACCTGCCTGCGCGCAAAATCACATTACCCTCGTGCCCGAAGCGTCCGCTCGTGGCTCGGTACTCGGCTGAAATCGACGAATGGCTCGTTGCGTTGGCTGGCGTACGGTATTTGGATTTAATCAAATGGATTGCCCACGTGCCAGATCTTTCGCGGCCGCTCACAGGGCTAGTGCTGACTGGGCGCAAGTCGGTCGGCAAAAGCCTGCTAGCAAATGGGCTCGCACGCCTGTGGGTTACGAGCGGACCAAGCAAATTGTCTGAGGCCATGGGCGGTTTTAATTCGACTTTGGAACGCTGCCCCTTCTGTCATGCGGACGAAGCCGACATCCCCAAAGACAGCCGCGGTGTCGAACGCACCGGCGAATTGAGAGAATTCGTGCAGTCCACGTCTAGACTGATCAACGAAAAATTCCGCCGGCAGGTGCCGCTTGACGGCGCTGCACGGCTGCAGATTTCAGCAAACAATGAAAACGTGTTTTCGCTACACGCCGATCTAACCGACCATGATTTAGACGCAATTGCCGAGCGATTCACACACATCAAGTGCTTGCCGATGGCCGCGGAATATCTAGAGGCTATTGGCGGACGTGAAGGTGTCGAGCCGTGGATCGAAGGTGATGCGTTACCCGCGCACGCTTTGTGGCTCGCAGAGCAGCACGGGAGTGTATGGGCTGGACGCTTTGGCGTTGAATCATCCGGCGGCGGTGATTTGGCAGACACGCTCGCTGTGCGCGGCGGAGTAAGATCGAAGGTGTGTGAGCTGTGCGTGCGTGCACTGAGCAACACGGAACCGCTAGGCGACGGGTGCTTTATATCCGGTCGTGAAATGATCGTGCATCTCGATTGGGTGCTTCGGATGTGGGAATTGATTCTAGGCAAGGGACGCGTGCCGCCGACGAGCGCAGTGATTCAAGCATTGGAAGGCTTGGGGGAAAGGCTCGAAAGCAGTGACGGGTTGATCTATTTCGTGCTCTCGCCGTCAAAACTGGAAGCGTGGGCGCTCGAAAGCGGATTTGGCACGTCCGCACGCGTTGGAAATTGGTTGGTACATCATGGCAATTGAAACAAGCGACACGAAGATAGCTATAATTAAGACGCTACTCGATGCTGGATACACCTGCGAAATGCGGGCTCCGCGCTCGGAAGACGATCCGATAAGTAAGCTAGAATCTAATTTGCGAGAGATATCGAGGACTGTGCAAGAACACGAGATGTCTGTGTTTGACGCGCTGTGCACAGCGTATATGCTGGGGGTGCAACATGCAAACTGAAATCCTCGTGACCGAACAAGCTGGCACCGGGCACGTGTATGCACGCCAGGTGCAAGTGTCGTGGAATTCGCCGCAGTGGCGCCGGTACTCACAGCGCCCCGGCACAACGTCTGCTATAGGACGCCGGTCTTTACTAACGGACAGGGCGATTTAGTGCACACAACGATCGTTGCCGCCCTGTTTGGCTGCGGCGCGGCTCGCAATTGTGGGGGTGCTCCGTGACAGAGCTTGTCGTCTCTCCGAGCCGGATCAAAGACGCTGCACGGTGCCTGCGTTACTGGGCATTTCATAAACTGGCGAGATTACCGCGCGAAGAAACCCAGCCGCTCCGAGATGGCAAGGCCGCACATTCCGTGGCTGAAAATTACCTGAAACACGGCACGCAACCGAGCGTGCAAACCAAGCACGGGCGTTGGTTTGTCGAGGGTATGCACCTGTTGCCCAAGCCTAAAACCTGCCTGGTCGAGCACCGGGTGCAGTTCGCTTGGGCAGATCTGCAGTGGACTGTAGTAACGGATTTTATTCACTCACAGTCGCGCACCAAAGGCGACCACAAATTCATCGGCCCCGGGTCGTTCCCGTTCGTCCTCACGCCCGAGAGCATGCTGGACGATTGCCAGGTGCTGCTGAATGCGATTGCGCCACCACAGTTTCCCGAGACCAATTTGTGCTGGATTTACTATCCCAAGTCTGGCGGCCGCAAGCCGTGGGCAGTCAATTCGCGCGTGGACATTGCCGCCGCCGAGAGCAATTTCCGTCGCCTGCATCTTCCGCTCGTGCAGCAAATGCACGAGTATCATAAACTTTGTGCTGGCGCGCATCCAGACGACATGGTAGCGTTGGTTAATTGCATGCCGTGCAACGCCAAAAACTGTTTTGCGTACGGCAAACCGTGCGAATATATGGCCCAATGTGGCCGCTAACAAAAGGAGCCCGAAAAATGGTAGTAGCAGAAACGCCCCAAGAAAGAGTAGCGCGCATCCGCGCCGAACTCGATGCCAAGCGCAACACACCAGCCGCGCCAGCACCGGCCACGCCCCCAGACGCCCCGGCACCCACGGCGCCAGCCGAGCCACAAATGCCAAGCGTAGCGGGCATGACGCCCAAAGTTTGGGCACTGCTGAGCCCGGAGACCAAAGCGGCTATCGTTGCCGCCAGTTCGCCGGCGCCAGCAGCCCCTGCTGCGCCAGCACCGGCAGCACCGGCAGTGCCAGCAGCGCCAGCAGCCCCTGCTGCGCCAGCACCAGCAGCGGGACAAATACCCGGCCCCGGGCAGCCAATGTTCAGCCGGCAGACGGCGCCGATCAATCCGCCCGATATGCTCGGCGGTACTGCGCCGCCCGTGCCAGGCGAACCCCCGCCCGCAGCGCCGGCAATCGAAACCAAGCGCGGACGTGGTCGCCCTGCCGCGGTTGCTGCAACCGCGCCTGCAACTGACGTGCAAGAACGCATTGCGGCAGCCCTTGAGACGATCGCCGCTCTGTTGGAGGTGCTCGCGACCAAGTAAAACAACACACCCCAATCCAGCCCCGCACGCGAAAGCGCCGGGGCTTTCGGGGTATCATGCCTGTACTGAGACTAGATCAAAAAGCACGCGACGCAGCCGCATACCCCGACCAAAACGAGCCGACTACAAACAGCTGGGTGCCGATCATGTACGCCTATCTCGAGGACCTCGGCTGCAAGCCGGTCGAAAATGTGATCATCGATAGAACCCGACCAGCGGCAACCCAAACCGGCGCGCGCGTCGCGTGAGTCGCATCCTTTCCCTCCCCAAACGGCCCCCGCTTGCGGACGCGGCAGACCTGGTACAACCAATGACAGAGTGGCTGCGCTGCTCCACCGGCACGCAGTTACTGCGACCCATTCAAGCCGCAGCACTGCTTGAATTAGCTGACCATGGCGGCTGCCTGCTGGCGGCACGTGTTGGCGCCGGCAAGACCCTCCCTTTGGCGCTGGGCGCTGTTGTGACCGGCGCGCAGCGTCCACTGCTGATCAATCCTGCGGGCGATGTCAAAGACAAAAAAGTCGAGTATGCTTCCCTGCGCCGGCACTGGCGCATCCCCTCCCGCCTGGAGATCATCAGCTACAACAAACTCTCTCGAGCGCAAGACTGCCCAACGCACGGCGCCAAGCCGTGCGCCTGTGAGCGGCCGACGTTTCTGGATTTGTACAGACCGGATTATATCGGTTGCGACGAATGCCAGGCGCTGAGGTACGTCGAGTCGGCTGCGTGCGCGCGAAAATTTGCGCGGTACGCCGCCAGCGAACACGGGCAACGCTGCAAATACATGTTTGGCACTGGCACGCTTGCCCGCGAGTGTACGCTTGACTACGGGCATATTCTGGCCTGGGCGCTCAAACAAGGAGCGCCGGTGCCTTTAGAGCCAACCGTGCGTGAAGAATGGTCTGCTTTGATTGACGGTGTCAAGGGGGATGTCTCAAGGGCGGTGTCCTACAGCATTTTGCAACCGCATTTTGCTGAGCCGATCTTTGATCAGCAAAGCGCCCGAGCCGCGTTTGCCGATCGCCTAGAGCAAACGCCCGGTGTCATTATCAGCAGAGACCTATTCGACGAGCAACCACTCACGGTGCAGCCGCTGCACTGGCACGCGCCGGAGAACCTCGAGCAGCAGTGGATTGATCTCCGGACACTCTGGACGCTGCCCGACGGCTGGCTGCTCGCGGACAAGTCGATCGGGGTGTGGCAGTCGGCACAACAACTAGCACTCGGATTTTATTATACCTCCGACCCATGGCCGCCGGATGATTGGCTCGAGGCCTACAAACAATGGGCTAAATTCTGCCACCGCGTGCTCGAATCGTCCGACACCCTGGACAGCGAGCTACAGGTCAAACACGCGTGTCGCGCTGGGGTGCTGGACCCGTGGGCGTTGAATGCGTGGGAAGCGATAGCCGAGTCGTTCACGCGCAACACCGTCCCGGTGTGGCTGTCCACGCACGCGGTCGAGGCGGCTGCGGCGTGGGGGCAGCAGGGCGGCATTGTGTGGTCGAGCTACAGGGCGTTTGGGCTCGCGCTCGCCGAACGCACGGGGTGGACGTACTATGGAGCGCAAGGACGTAATGCAGAGGGGCGGTCGATCAACGAAGCGACAGCCCCTACAATTATCGCGAGCTGTCGCAGTTGCACCACGTCGCGAAATCTGCAGGTTGGCGTCGGACCCGGCGGGGTCGGATATAGGCGCAATCTCTTTTGTACGCCCCCACAAAAAGCCGTAGACTGGGAACAGAGAATCGGCCGAACGCACCGTGAGGGGGCGTCAGCTGGGGTGCATATTGACTATGTGGTGGGGTGCCTCGAGAATTTCGTGGCGCTCCACGTCGGACTGAGCTATGCTCGACGAGCAGAGCTCATCGAACGTCAACCCCAAAAAATACTGCACGCCCAAACAATGCTACCACGCCCGGACTGGGCTGTCGGAGCGGCGTTTGGGGTGCTGCCGACAGAAAGCAAAGAACCATGAAATGCACAACACAGAGTGCCCCAACAGAACATTTGCCGGCTGGGCGCGCGCGTATTAAGGGTAGCAGAGCATATACTTTCGAAACATTTTGGTGTGCTGACGGTGCATGCTGGGATACTTGTACCGAGGCTATACCAGTGGCTGTGGTGCTCGCGGTATTGCGAGTCAACGGGTGTTTACTGTGAGGTACTTAACAGCCCCAGAAACTGCTACACTGCGCGCTGCGGAGCGGATACTTTCCGGATTGCACGCAAAGTATGAGGAATCTCCTTATACCGCTGATCGTGTGGTAGAACAACATATGCTTTGGACTGGAGCCAACGCGATCGAAGCAGTACTAAAAATCGCGCCCAACAGCCCAAAAAAGCCGTCCGTTGAATTGCAAGAGCCGTGGTGCTGGGAATGGCACGACGCTCTCGGTGTATGGATGGCCGTAAATCGATTATCCAGGGCTGCCGTGTGGATTAGGCACGACATTCTTTGGCAAGACTCTGAGCACAATCCACCCGTCAATGTCGTGCGCTCGGTTATGCGCCAAGCACGAGTTATTTAACTTAACTTCATTCTCTCCGATCACACAAGGAACAATATGCCAATACCCCCACACATTCAAGCAATCATAGACCGTCAAGCACAGGGCGCAGCCGCCCCAGCCGCCGCACAGCCGGCGCCAGCGCCAGCAGTCATAGCACCCCCGCCATTCGATCCGAACGTCATGCCATCACTAGGAGCAATCCCCGATCAAAGTCAGAGAGGCCCCAAGTGGCTGCCGTACAACGAGGTGTATGATATCAGAGTGATCCTACACCAGCTGAGGCACTGCGCGCCAACACAGCGAAGCGGACCGAAATTCGAAGCAACATTTGATGTCGTGCGTGTAGACACCGGCGCTACCGCAGGGTTCAATCCAGCCTCTATCCTAGTCGGAACAACACGCGCATTGCCATGGTTCTACAACCCGTATGCGTTTGGCAAAGACAAAGAAAACAGCGACCGCAGCTTGCGCCGATTCAAAGAATTTGTTGCTGGTTGCATGGGGCAAACGGGACAAAAGGGTTTTGATGCTGATAGCGCGAGGAGCGAACTCATACGCATGTCAATCCAAATCCCCTCGCTCGGCATCCCGCTCCGACTGATCAATGTCGAGGATGGTGTCAGCAAAGAAACCGGCAAGACATTTTACGCGCCGGTCTGCATGCTGGCTACTGATTGAAAAAGAAAATGCGCGACTCCCTTCGTTGGCCTCCAAATGTGACAGCCTGTCGTTAGCAAGTCGCGCTTCCCACGACCACAGAGAACATCGCCGGTGCAAGCCCGGGGCGTGGGACCACGTAACTCCAAATAAATAGCGTACACTCCACCAATGCGACTTGGGCATGACAACACCAGCCCCCACCCCAGAAGCAATTACCGGCGCGGACACCGAAACCGAGCGCTTTGCGCCGGGCTACATGGCGCCGCGCCCGGTGTGCTTGTCCTTGGACGGACCTGCTGCGGGCGGCGCGCTGTTGATCCCCACGCCCGAAGCAAGAGAAGTGTTTCTGCACGCGCTGCACGCCCCAACAATTTGGCACAACGCTCCATACGACCTCTGCTGCGCGCTTGCGTGGTGGGGGTGCTCGCGTGCTGTAGTGGGGGCGCTCGAATCCGACCTGATTGGTGATACCTGGGTGATCCAGCGTCTGGCGATCATTGGCGGCCTGGCGAAGTGGACGGACCTAAGTCTGGACGTGCTGCACGCGTACCACGGACTAGGCGAACTGCCGAAAGATCCGGAGGTGCGCCTGAACTACGGCGCATTGCTGGACCGTCCTTTAGAGGACTACACCTCCGCGCAAATTGCCTACGCGCGAGACGACGCGACCGCGGTGCGCAAACTGTACGGACGCCAGCACAAATGGCTCACACGCGAGGGCGGCATTGCTTGGAGCGATGTCTGCGCGCTCACCAGAAAAAGAGTGTGGCTCGAAGCCTGCCGGTGCTGGGGGCTGCGCACGGACGGCGCCAAGTTAGCCGACTTGCAGCGGGCTGTCGAAAAGCACATAGGCACATTGCGCGCGCAAGCGCAAGTGCCGGCGCTGCTGGAGGACGAGCCCGATAACACGCCGGACCCCAGCCTGGTGCGCGCCTGCGGAACCGGAAACAAAATCCGGCAACAGGCTCTTGTGGCCGCTGCGTACCTCGCACCCAGACCGTTACCGTTGCCAGGGCGACCGCTCAAAGAGCGTGTTGCTGCCGCTGTACCGCTCGTGCCGCCGTCAATACTGACGACCAAACCACGCCAAGCAAAGGATGCGTCCCCCCGCAAAAAACACTGGCACCCGTCAATCAAGACAACACGATCCGTGCTCGAGGAAAGTGGCGACGAAAGGCTCGTGGCATTCGCGGAATACGGATCGTGGTCGTCTCTCGAGAGCACCCTGCCGCACTACGCCGCCGGAGCAACCGCACCAATCAGCACGCATTGGGGCGTGGCCGACTCAACGCGCACGACCAGCAGCAACCCGCAGGTCCAAAATCTCGGCACGGACAACGGCATCCGGGAGTGTTTCGTACCGCGGCGTGGACACTGTTTTGTTTCCGTGGACCACGGTGGGCTCGAAAATGCAACGCTGGCGCAGTTCGGCATTTGGTATCTCAGGGACCGATCGTTCGCGGATTTCGTCAACGCCGGCAAAGATCTGCACACACTCGTGGCCAGCCGTATTTTCGGATGCACGTATGCAGAGGGAGTCGAGCTCAAGGAGCGAAAGCACCCCGGATTTTCGCTCGCTCGAGACGCAGCCAAGCCAATCGATTTTGGAGCGCCAGGCGGTGCTGGATGGCGCCGCCTCAAGATCAGCGCCAAACAACTGCAGGGTCTCGACTGGACTGAGCAGCAAGCTAAGACCTACCGCCAAGCATGGGCCGACGCTGTGCCCGTGGGCGCCAAAATGCACGATTGGGTGGGACATTGCGAACAGACAGACGGGCGCTTTACTGTGCCGATTCCTGGTACGTCTATCATCCGCCGCAACGTAACGTTCTGCAGCGCGTGCAACAACAGTTTTCAATCTCTCGGCGCGGTCATCGAAGGTGTAGTGGGTTGGGAAATGTTCAAAGAACGGTTATTGTGTTTGGATTCGCCGCTGGCGCGCTGTGCAATGGTTAATTACGTGCATGATGAATTCATTTTCGAGGTGCCTCTAGATATCGTAGACGCGTCCGCAAAACGTCTCGAGACATTGATGCACGCAATCCCCCGACGGGTGATGCCGGACGTTATCCTGAGCAGCAAGGCCGAAGCTATGTCCTATTGGAGCAAGAGCGCCAGGCGCATTGTGTTAAACGACAAGTTGCGCGTTTGGCCGCTGTTGTGTGCGCGCTGCAAAGCGCCGCACGATACGCCGGGAAAAGTATGCGCGTGCGGTATAAACGGGGAATATCTGTCTGACGTGGAGGCATATGGCTACTGACCCCACCCCAACCGACCAAATCCAGTACATGGTGATTATAAGCGAATTCGATCTGGTTGCTGCGGAGCGCTGCTACCGCCCCGCAGATCTCGGACTGGTGCTGCTCGGCACGTCCACGCGCCGGTGCCCGTGGGGAGTGGACGTAGTGGCGCTGTGGGGTTCCCCCCGGGGGTTTGCGTGGGTCCAATGCGCATCCTAGCCAATGACCCTGGCGGCAAGCCCGGCTATGCCCTGCTCGACTGCACCACGTGCGTGCAGCGCAAATACATGCACCGCGCACTACCACCGCTACCTGTAGTGCTCGGCATGTGGCCCGCTATGCCTTCCCCCGCGCCTGCCGCAGACAGATGCGTGACCGAGCTGCAGTGGCTGTACTCGCTGCAAAAGCGCAATGCAATCCTGACACTAGCTCCCCGCGCAGGCTGGCAGCTGGCTGTGATGTGCATGCTGACCGGCGGTACGCCGCACGCGCAGCTGCCGCACGACTGGCGGCAAACGCTGCGCGTGCCCGAAAGAACTGAAAAAAATGTGGTAACCGCCCGCGTGGAGCGGTCGCTAACACCGGCCGAAACCGGACTAGTGAGGCTGCTGCGGCTCACGCCCAAGCGGCTGCTCGATATTTACGACGCGATTGCGATAGGTTGGGCGGATTACCTCGAGCCGCGTCCCTGGGCGATTCCCCCTTGACGAAAACAACTTGCAACAGGCGATTTCGCTTGTCTGTTTCCGCGCCGTGCCGTATAAATTAGTAGTAGGCAACACAATGACCCGCGCCGTAAAATCAGCTGCCCTCCTGATAGCATGCGTCATCCTAATCGCAGGCTGCATGCCATCACAATCAGGCACGGGTCCCGATCCTATGCGCATGGCCGCCGACATGTACCAGTTCAATGTTGTCGGCTTTTCAGCGGCCGACACAGCAGTGCTGCAAGCAGCCGCTGACGATTGGTGCGCGGCAAGCGAGGGACGCTTGTGCGCGACTGTCGGCAATCTCCCCACGGCAAAAAGTAGCATCGTACTCCGGACCGACACACCTCCAGCAGCAGAAGGAGGTGTGTCTGCGGGCGGTGTCTACAATCGCCCTTATTGCCAAGATCACATTAACCCGCCGTCCGACGGTATGCGTATTGACATTTACCCCGGGGCCCACGATGCCAGACTACATTTACTCCTGCTGCATGAGCTAGGGCACCTATTCGGCGCCGACCACTCAGCGGACCCCAATGATGTGATGTACCCGAACGACGCTATTGGTCCACATGGACTGACCGGCAACGATATTTCAGCGGCCGCATGCCCGTGGCTGCAATAGCAAGGAGCAACAACAACATGGCCCCCATAGCAAACAAACTCGCGCAAATCACGCTCACATACCTATCCGGTGCAATTATGCTGTACTTGATTTTTGCAATCCAACACCTAGGATGATCAATGCCGACCAATTGCATCGACCAACAAGCCAGTAATATACTCGACACCCTGGACACAGTCCGCTGCACGCCTATTGCGATTACCCGCAGTGGGTGCTGCGTGTACGTCACGTACGGCACGCTGCAAGTCAAGGGAAAAACCACCCGCGACGCCCTGGCCCAGCTGTGCCAAGTGCTGGTAGCAGATCCGCCCCGGCGCGGAGCTGTGTTGCCGGACGAATATACCGAGACCCTACGCAGCTGCCAGTGTGCGTGCGGTCCGGTGCACGGATGACACAACTGCAAGCCACGCTAACCGCCCTGCGCACCGTGCGCCTCGAGGCCAAGGCAATCGCCGCACAAATCGAGACCCTCGAGGCCCCGTACAAATCCGCCATGGCCTCAGCGACCGGCGCGCTACGTGCCCAGCTGACCGCCAACAAAACCGCGGACGAATCCCTATCTGCGTCCGCCCAAGAGCAGTATCTCACCCTAGCGCGCGAGAGAGCAGCTGCCATCGCAGGCAATCCAGATTCCCCTGCAGAGGCTGTGGCTCTAGTGCCTGGCTGCAGCGTAAAATGGCTAACATTCGTGCAACTAGACGACCCGCAGACACTACCTCGATTTGTCTTAGTGCCGGATACCAAATTAATCAAAGATGCCCTGGTAGCAGCAATTGAAGTGCCAGGCGCGCAATTAAAACAACTGCCCGCGTTTGCATTCGCCAAAGAGCCCAAACCATGACACCAGCCGAAAGGGAGCAACTGCCCGTATTCGACTGCACCTGCTGCACCCACTGCACCGACTGCACCGACTGCACCCGCTGCGCCGACTGCACCGACTGCACCGACTGCACCCGCTGCACCGACTGCACCCGCTGCTCAGTCTGCAGCGCCTGCACCGACTGCACAGGCTGCACCGACTGCACCCGCTGCACCGACTGCACCCGCTGCAACGACTGCGCCGACTGCACCGGCTGCACCCGCTGCACCGACTGCTGGGACTGCACCCGCTGCTGGGACTGCACCCGCTGCTGGGACTGCGCCCGCTGCACCGACTGCACCCGCTGCACCGGCTGCACCGACTGCGCCCGCTGCACCGACTGCACCCGCTGCAACGACTGCGCCGACTGCACCGGCTGCGCCGACTGCACCGGCTGCACCCGCTGCACCCGCTGCACCGGCTGCACCCGCTGCAACGACTGCGCCGACTGCACCGGAATCAAAAACGGTCGCGGGCTGCGATATGTGGCATTTGGCGTGCAGCTGACCGCACAGCAGTGGCAGCAATTGGAGCCTAAAACATGACACCAGAAGAAATATTAGCATTAACATCCGTCGAAAGGGAGCAACTGCCCGTATTCGACTGCACCGACTGCACCCGCTGCACCGGCTGCTGGGACTGCACCCGCTGCACCGGCTGCACCCGCTGCGCCGACTGCACCCGCTGCGCCGACTGCACCGACTGCACCCGCTGCACCGACTGCGCCGACTGCACCGACTGCGCCGAC
>JBAZEK010000009.1 GCA_041653995.1 Dehalococcoidia bacterium | reverse complement strand
CGAACTTACTCCTTGACCCGGCATACTCTGGACCTGTTCTAAGTAGACGACGAGTTCCGGTCGGTGCCACTTGATGAGCAGGCTCACAAGCTCCGATGAGTTCACTTGCTTCTTTTTTCCCTTTTTACCGAGGGGCATGACCGGCATGTCGGCGAGCGCTATCAGTTTTGGAAAACTGAAAACACCTGCAAACTCGAGGAGGGCGAGCGCCCCGGAAACGCCCGGATCGATCCCCAGTCGGTACGTTTTCATCTCTTTTTGATCCTCCTGACAAGTTGCTTGCTTGGCATATGCCGGGCGCCGGCCTGAACCGCTACCGAGTGAGCCCTTCCGAACAGGTCGTAATGCGGATGACCCGGGTGCTCCTGGAACCAGCCGCGAGACAGGCCGATGCGCTGCGCGAACTGATGAAGCTCGTCAACTGACTCGTCGGATACTAACTGGTGGCCGTCTGTAAGGATCATTGAACAACCTTTCGAATTTCCGAGATAATCCATTCTCGGGCCTCATCCGGTCCAACCTCAGCTATTTTTCGCAGTAAATCAGTTGCCGATGGAAAAGCTTGCTCAAGAAATCGCATGCGATTACTAGCCATACCCACGAACTCCCAGTCGTCGACATTCCCAAACGCCTTAGCAGCGTCCATCTCTGGATATCTCCACGCTTTCCAGTGTACTGTGTTCACAAGGGACCAACTCCCGGCATAAACCAGAACGTAAGGCTCCCCACACCCCACAGCCTTGTGCTTATACATGGCTCCGGCCTTAAATACCACGTACCTGTTTTTCCACCCCGGGAATAATTGCTCGAGAACGTCATCCGGGATATGATGAGCCCTAGCTACTTCCTCTATCGTCTTCGTGTCAGTAGTTCTGTATTCCACTTTTCCTCCTTTAACCTTCATTCGGCAATTCGTCCTCGCTCGCCGTCCCCTTCTTGTCCAGGAACACAACCCGGCTGGCATCCAATTTCAACCTACTATGCTCCTTGCCATCATCCTTCTCCCATTTCTCCAGGTGGACCTCGCCCTCCGCGTACACCAGGCTGCCCTTGAGCAGATACTGGTTGCAGCTCTCCGCCTGCCGGTCCCAACACACGACCTTGAACCATTCTGTGATCTTCTTCCGATCATCCCCTGATCCGCGATAGCTGTCCACGGCCACACTGAAGTCCGTGACCGGCTTACCGCTGGGGGTGAAACGCATGTTAGGCAAACCCCCAAGCCTCCCGATGATCTGCTGTCTGTTCAGTGACGCCATTTTACCTCCTTCTTTTACTTAACTGCCCTTAGGTGCATCGGCAACCCATTCGATGTCTCTTAACCGAACATCGATACCTCTATCGAATGTAAATCTCATACCGCACGAGGTATCAACTATCCCACTTAAGTGGACGAATTCTCCGTCAAATGTGGCGGCGGTGAATCTAATTACAGTTCCAGACCGTAAACCGCAAGCATAATCAAAATCATCTCCATTGGCTTTCGTTAGGGCGCGAGAGTATTTTCCTTCCCAATGATTCCACTTACGTCTGAGCCACATATCTTTGAGCCTATTGATCATGACCCCCTCCTTCAAAACATTGTTTCTTTTGGTTTATTTTCTTCCTCAACAAATTGATATCTGTGGGGTATTTGCCTTAGTAGAACCTCACCCTTCGGGCCGAAGGTGTTTTTCACAGTAACCAGATACACGCAACGCCGGAAGCAATTGGTTGCATTTGATGGAATTTTTTTACACCCATCCAAGCACCCGCCTTTAGTCGCGTCCCACTGGTTGAAAACAAACGTCACCACATTCGCATATTCTCCAATCTCCCCGGACTCCCTGAGCGCCTCAAGGCGACAATCTTCTTTCGCTTTAAGTGACCTATTCACCTGAGACGCTATAATCAACGGGGGTTGGCCTTTGACGGTCTGGCATGTGGTCTTGAGCGCTTGGAGCACTATACCGACCGCCCTTGCGTCCGTAGCGCCTTTGCGGCCTACGTCTTCGCGGGGGATGAGCTGTATATAATCGACCACCACAAAATCGGCTAATCCTTGGGCGACTTTCTGCCGAATGTCCGAGCATATCCGATAAACCGACCAACCGGGACATGGGACAAGGGTCACCTTTCCGGGCCAACAGATAACGTCCTGAACAAACTTTGCCATTTCCATTGACTCAGAGTACACTCCATCCTCAAGATCGTGGATATTCGGGGCCACGCCCTTATCCGTGGTCATCAGTCGGCAGGCGCGGCGATTAAATATGTCTGTTGGGTCCAGCTCGTTGAAATAATAAACTCCATTCTTGCCCAGATCACGAGCCCCATATTCAAGCATCTGTTCACACCAGCTCGTTTTGCCCATACCAGATGGCCCAGCTATAACTAAAACCTTTCCGTTCCGCTGTCTCACAGTTCTGTTATATGAAGTCCACGGACTAACTAACCAAGGCCTAATCTCTGAATCCCTCTGTGTTTCAATGTAGTTTTGAATACCCTCCGCATGGTGAATAGTTGAATCGTCATCCAGTGAATATTCCGAGCGGGTCTTTGCTATGATAGTTTCCGCCTTAGTGAACGCCTGCGACACCGACGGATCATCTTGGTAGGCGACATCCGCTATTTCATTCCCGGAAGTAATGAGTTTTCTGTAAGCTGCCATTCTCCAAACGATCCTCGCATAATGAACAACGTGTACGGCGGTAGGTGAAGCGTTTAGACAGTTTGATAAATAGTGCGGCCCACCAATAGCATCTAATTTATCTGCCAACTCATGGGCTACTGTTATTTGATTTATTGCCTCTGCCCTGTTATTAAGAGCAACCATTGCCCCAAAAACCCACTGGTTCTTATCTCGATAGAAATGTTCCGCTTGCAGAAAACCGATCACCCTGTCCAGCGCCTCATCGTCCAGCAAGCAGGAGCCAATAACAGACTCCTCGGCGTCTAGATCGTGGGGTGGAATTTTATCATCTACCATTCTCTTAACCCTTCCGATGAGCCGTTATTCCCATTGTTATGGCCGTCTGTCTGCCATCTCTTCAGAATTTTAGAAATGTATTTAATCCCAATTTTAGACCTATCAATTCTTGCTGCCTCTGTGATAGAATCAACAACCCACGGCCCTGAATACTTGTCGGCTAAAAGGTTTAACTCTACACACTCAGTTTCGGTAGCTTTTCGTCCAAGGGAGCTTTCCCAGGACGTTAAGGGGGAGGAGCTGGAAATTCCCTCTCCTCTCCTTTCCTCTCCTTTCCTTTCCTCTACTCTCCTCTCCTCTCCTCTCCTCTCCTCTCCTCTCCTCTGTAGCATTACTACACCAAGGAATTCATTTTCTACACTTTCTCCCTGTAGGTTACCAGTAATAATGTCATTACTACTTGTAATAATTGGTTTACTAGGAAGATCACGTTTTCTGTTCCTGTAAACCTCCACTAAATTATCGACAAATTTCTGGCACCAAATTACCCTCAAATCCCATAGGTCCTTATCAATAGCACCTAATTCTACCAGTAGGTTAAGAATTTCTACTCCTTTGTTAGGAGTAGAATTACATTTTGCACACAAAACATTAAATTTTATTGGGTTTCTGACATCAATGAAGTGCCCTTCGGACCGGCCAAGCCTTTCGAGGAGTTTGAACCAAAAAGCATATCCGTCATTTCCGAATTGTGCTTGGATTACAGTTATGGTGTCCCCTGCACTGGCATCGGTAAAGTGAGGGAAAAAGTCAACTGTATTTCTAGGAGTCCTTGCCATGAGCGCCTCTCTGCTGGAGATCCCGTTTTTTCTCCACCTGAATGATCTCCCACACCCGCTGCTTATGCTTAACCCCGAACATGGCACCTATCTCCTCCAGCGTTAGTTCGGGGTTTTCTACGCGAGCGCGATATATAGCTCGGTTACGATGATATTTATTTCGCATAACGAAGCCAGCCTATCACATTGTAAAGAATAAGTAAAGGCATTCCTACCACTTGATCAGCTCAAGCGGCCGGCTGTTGGGTATCCCGTAGTGTTGGACGAAGAAGTCGATGAACGGAGTGGAGTTCTCGAATCCGTCGGCCTTCGCCAGGTCCTCCACTTCGCTCCAGGGGAGGAGCCTGCCGCCCACAAAGATGAAGGTGATCAGCGAGGACCTAGCGAAATGCACCGGCTCCACGCTCTTGCAGGTCTCTGTCCTGAGCAGTTCGCAACTCTTTGTCCTCTGGCCATGGTAGAGATAAAGAATGTCCCCGGGGACCGTCGGCCGGCTACGAACTGGCCTTATTGTCTGCCGCGACTCTCCGCTCTTGACTTTGGCCGCTTTCCACGTCTTAAAATTATAACTCGGCACCCTCTCCTCCTCCGTTTAATTTTCGTTCGAGTTCAGCTAATACCTGATTCCTTTCCTTTTTGGTCATGTCTGCCCAAGCGTACCAGGAGTCGGCGGCCTCCCCTACCGACAATCTCCCGCCAAACGCTTGCTCTATCCAAAAGGGGAATGTGTTACTGAGCGGGAAATTACGGGCAGCGACCTTTGCTCTCAGTGCGTTTTTGAGGACGGCGATCGCCAGTTTTCTCACCGCATCCGGATCAACGCTGGCCATATACTTACCGGAGCAGCACTTTACGCTATTTTTTCTCAGGCACTGGGCACAAGTATTATTGACAAGTTCCATTTTATACCTCCTCTTCATTTAGAACATCCTTGAGCATCCAGTTAGCATATTCTTCGGACTGCTTGTCTCCCGAGTTGAGCGCCTGGATCAGTATCCGTCTCCAGGTCTTGATTGACACAGATCGCCAGGCGACCGCCATCTGTGCAATCGTCGCCTCTTCGGTATTATGGCTGGTCGGCGTCAGATCGTGTGTAGGCGGCCTCGGGCTCTCCCAAGAAGGGTGGCAGAAAGCACATAAAAAGCCGCCATCAGCTCGTTGCCAGAAGACTGAAGATCCGCATCCGCACGGTTCATCCGGGGGATCACCGAGCATCCGTTCGCCCATCCTTTTGCATCTCCTTAATCTGATCTGCCACCTGCTTCAGACGGCCCGCGACGTACCCCATTTCATCGAGCAACTGTCCATCGATCGTCCCCCTTGTATGGACAATTGTCTCCGCACTTGTCCCGATTGGGGCAAAGTTCATCGACTGGGATTGGCTTCTCAGCGCCGCACATCGAACATTTTAAGCGGGCAGCGCATTCGGGGAATGTTTTGGTCTTCTTGAAGCAATGAGGCTCGCCATTCAGGCAATCGGCTTGACTCACACTGAAGTCGATGCTGATGGTCATCGAGTAGACGAACGACTTGTCGCAGGCGCGGCACAGCGCTTCATACAGCTCGCCTTCCTCGAAATCGTCCTCATGATTGATTCGTATTACTTTGTCGCAGTAAGGGCAGTTCACTTTACTTTCAGGCATTTTTCTCCTTTGTGCATTCATCTGGATGTTGGTGAATTACAAATGGCGGGTCGCTTTCAAAGGCGTTACCGAACAGCCTGACTTGCGGCCCGTTGATCAGCTTTTGGCATTTCTCGCACCGCCTCTTTTTGCGGGGGTTTTTTATCAGTGACCTTGATATTACAGGCATTTCCCTCCTTCGGCCGCTCGACGATCAGCGGATATGTAGGCCAATCCCTGAGCATCAGCGGCCCATGTAGCCAGCAATAGGGGTATTCCCCAGTTTCGTCGGTGAACAGATATTTAGCGTTGTTATCACAAATCACCGGCTCGTGCGTCTTGGGAGTAGTTGTTATCTGCGCGCAGCATTTCATCTTAGCCCCTCCGGCATCTGTCTGATCCTCAAGTCCTTAGGCCACTCGGCCGTGTCATGGGAGACATGGACAGGGCCAATGGCATTTGTGTGTTGGAGGAATGTTCCCCCTATATATGCGCCACACATTCGCGGTGCTTCAAGCCCCTTGACCCACAACGGCACCCCAGCCGCTTTGCACTGATCCCTGATTGCCCGTATCCATTCAAGATTGCACGGCCTTCGCTTCGGGCCTGTCTCGCAGCCGACGATCACCCAGTCTATTCCCGGAAGCATTCGGTATTCCTTCACGAAGGAGCCTACCAGAGCATACGCATTGGACGTTTTGTAATCATTCCCCTCGCACTCAGGGCATATCTCAGCCATCGTACCCGTGTCGCATACGGAACAATTTCCGTTGTCAGGGTTCTCGGATCGCCCGCCGCAATTGATACATTCGCGCTGGACTGAATCAATCCCATGATGACCGCATGATGTGCAATGGTAGTAATCATCTGGATAAGATGCAGTCAAGTCGATTGGTGAAAGAAGAGGTTCTATTGACAAGAATCGATGCGCGGCGGGAGTCTGTAGCAACAGAGGAATCCGCTTGTCTGCCTGCTCCTGGTTCTCGGCGGTGACTCCGAGCCATATATTGTCTACTAATAACCCATTAGAGGGAGGCAATTCAGGTTGAGTCGCCCACTTAGATACAAAAGATTCCATTCTCTCAACACGTTTCGTGAGGCACAGAAAGGTATGCTGATTTGATTGTTCCATTGTCATAAAGGCGCTTGCTAAATCATGGGAGGTAACTACCTCATGGAACAAATCGCTCCAGATCGAGTAAACCGTAGGCTTCTTCCGATGGAGCGGGACCCCTAGCCGGTCTTCCCTGAATCTCGGTGCGGACTTAAATACCAGTCCACTACTCCCTACTACATACTCATTGCGGTGAAATCTCTTATCCATCGCTTGCAGCCAACAGTGGCCACATCCGGGGGAAACCTTCGTGCAACCTTCAACCAAAGACCACGCCCGGTCCCAGTATTTTCCAGTCTCTATTGCTGTACCTATCATCTCATCAACTCCTGTTCACATCTTCAGGGTACAACCGGACTCCGGGGATCACCGCGGTGCCCCGTGTCGATCGGGCGATCCCCGAGAGCATGGAGGTAATTACGTCCAGCACCTTTTGGTCGAGGAAGTATTCCGGGTGCTTCTCGAGTAACAACTTTGGGTCGGTGATCTCCGCCTTCCACACGGTTGACGTGCTTAATCCTGCGACTTTGGTCGTTGACGCCGGCTTAAACGCTGGGACCTCAGGAGTCAACGGCAATCGGTTAAGGAGTTCGGCGGCCCCCTCAGTGTCCCCCTTCGCCTGGAGCTTGGCGGCTTTTTCTTCAGCCCTTTTGAGCATCTTCTGTTGAATGAGGCGAGCGGCTTCCGCCGCCTCCCGGTTGACTCGGTCCTTTTCGGCTTGCTCCTTTCGCTTGAAGGCACTTAACTTCGGGTCGATGACCGCGACGAACGATTCCCTGAGCGAGATCGGCGGATCGAAGAATGCCATGACCGCTTTCTTCGCCGCGTCCATCGGCCTGGTGATCTTGAGGCGCTCGGCGGTGAGCTCCTTGATCTGATCGTTGGCCACAACCCTCTGTGCTCCCCAGTATTTATAATCTTCCGGCGTATCGATTGTCAGGTCAGGGAGCAGTTCGGGTATCGGTGGGCTTTTGGCTATTGTCGTCCTGGCCGATGGGGGGACAACTGTGTCGACCAGTGCCTGTTTGATCGTTTCGTCATTTCGTTCCATGATTCTCCTCTAATAATGCAGATCCATATTTGATTATCGATATCATCATTGCGGCGGCCCCGGCGGCGTCCCTGGAGGCCCATGCGGCGGCCCCGGCGGCGTCCCTGGCGGCGGCCCCGGCGGCGTCCCTGGAGGCCCATGCGGCGGCCCCGGCGGCGTCCCTGGCGGCCCAGGCGGCCCTGGCGGCGTTCCCGGCGGCCCCGGCGGCGTCCCCGGCGGCGTCCCTGGCGGCGTCCCTGGCGGCGGCCCAGGCGGCCCTGTCGGCCCCGGCGGCGTCCCCGGCGGCGTCCCCGGCGGCGTCCCAGGCGGCGGCCCAGGCGGAATTAGCGCCTAAGTATTTTTCCGCTGCTTCAATCGCCTTCAGTGGTCTATTATCCTCAGGGTAAATCTTGTCCCAATGACAGAGCACCTGTCGAGCGGCAAAGATCGCATATTGCACGTTCTGATCGCTGTCTAACAGGTGAGTCACTAGCCAGTTAGCCCAATCAAGATGATTCGTTTCTATGAGTTTGTTTATGGTGTTAATCGGATTCGTTTCCCCGCATGCTTTGAACCAGTCTATTCCATCATCACATGCTGAATGTGCTCTGAGCCATTTGATTGTTATGTTATCCATATCTCTCCTTTACATCGGAAATGCTATCAACTTTTCCAGTGTTTTTCTATTTGGTATACCGCTCATCATACCACCAATGAATGCTATAGCTGCGGTAGTTTCTGAATCCGTCATCTCATTTATGGCATCCCACGCCTTATCTCCGAGGGGTTGGCGATATTTTAATTGAGTTACGGCGTAAAGACGGATCAGTTTCAGTTGTTTTGGAATGGCAGCACCCATTATTTGATCCACTATATCAGGCATATCTCTCCTTTCTTCGATAAATATTAAGGCAGCTTACGAAGTCGTTCCAGTCTCCCGGATCATCCATCCACGTCATCAAGTAGGTGCCGTCCTTTTTGAGCTGCACCGTTAGCCGACATTCGACGCCACGGTCTCCGTAATCATTGGCCATGTGCTGGTAGGCAGCGGTCTGCATCCCGACGTAGCACGGGTCGACCACCGATCCGGTTTTGATATCGAGGAGAACTGTTCGCCGCCTGCTTTTAATCGGAGCCCTCATCATCTTGGCGATCCGATCACAGGTGCCGGCGAACCATAAGCGCTCATCGAATAAGCGTTGTTCGTTGGCGATGATCTCCACTTGATTATCGCGTTTGAATCGGTCCCAGGCGGCCAGGTACGGTCGTATTTGGTCATCCAGGTCGTCGGTGTCCAGCTCGCCACTATCGTAGAGGCTTGTCGCCAGGTGGACAGCGGTCCCCAGTTCGGCGGCCTGATCCCAATAACTACGCTCTATTCGTACTGGGCCGAATGGTCCTTTCCCAGGCCGGGGGATCACGAAAACGGAGTCATGGCCGATGATGTAGAAGAACGGTTCCAGTATCTGGGTGACCGATGGAACACGTTGCCCATCGGCGTAGTACAGGTGGCCGTCCTCGACGAACGTGAGTTTAGTCATAAGAACTTACCTCTCTGATGGATGAAGATCGTAGCAGTCTTTATGCCAATAGGTTTTAATGAGTTCCTGACGGTCGGCCGATAACTCCCAGGTGATTAGTTGTTCGATGAGCGCCAGATTACTGGTATCATACTGGCAGTATGGGCATCTCCTGGTACCTTGGTCTATTTTATCTACTCCCTGTACTTTTGGATCGTATGGAATCTTCATTTTCTCAGCAAGTTTACACACCCCTCTCTCCGTGTTACCCGTTTTTATTTGGCGCATTCCGTCGTTGTTGTGATGTCGCCTACTTCGCATGTTTTATCCTCCTTCCCATTCCGCTCTTTACTTAAAGTTTTCTCCAGTCCTTGACACCGTTCAATTTGGAGAGCTCAGCCAACGCTTCTTCCTTGGTCTTTTTCCAGTCGCTGATCTGTTTGATGCCGAGCGCTCCGCAGACACCGGCCACCGAACCAACCTTGGCCCCCCCTGCCTGCTGAATTCGGAAGGCAATGCCGAAGAACTTCTGCCAATCCTTGAGGTCGTCTTCGGTTGCGCTCTTCAAGGCCGTCCAGTCCGGGTCTTCTTCCTCTTCGGGTGGGGCTTTTGTTTTCTGGGGCTCGGCCACTTTTGTCGGCTCCTCTTTTTTGGCTGTCGTCGCCGGTGGACTTGCTACTACTGGGACTTGTTCCTTGCCAGGCTCTGGAAGTTGCGCTGCCGTCGTCTCCAGCGGTTTCTTGGCCCTCGGCTTTCTGACCTTCTGGTTCTTGGCTGTCTCTTGCCCAGCGATCTCCGGGGCTGGTGCCTGACCGACCGGGGCCTGAGAGTCACGGGCTATCATCTCCGGGTACGATTCGTCGACTTCCGGGATCTCGTCGTCCGCTTCTATCGGCAGCTCGCCGGATTTGAGTGCCAAAGCCTTGGCCCTCTCCAGCAGTTTGCCCATACTGATGCTGGCATCTTCTCTTGGCCGCAGGTAGAGGATTGGCATTTCGGTTTGCTTTCCGTCCGGGCGCTTGACCATCGTCGGCTCCAGGGACAAGGTGAGCGGGATCATCGAGACTTTGCCGTAAACGAAGCGTATGAACTCGGCTGCTGAGTTGATGTTCAGTATGGCGTTGATCGAGCTGGTGTCAAGCTGCCAGATACCCATTCCTGGGATATCGGCATCGACGATGAATTGCATCATCATAACCTCTTTGCACTTTGATTCGCAGTAGTCAGGGCACTCACGCCCCTTGCACCGAACATCTCTCATCCCGACGTTCTTTGATTCAGGGGACAGAAACCATTCACCAGTGGAAAGATCGATCAATCGAGTAGCGATATCCCCATCGCCCTTGCACACAAGTCCGCGCGTCTTCGAATAGTGGCGATAATACTGGTTTGCCCAGCGCTCTTCGTCCTCGCTGGGAATGCGGATGGGGAGAGATTTGGGCTTATCGGTGCCGAATGCTTTCCTGAGCGCTTCGGCGTACCCTTCAGGGAACACGAAATAGTCGACCTGGACCGGGTATTCTTTTCCTGACTTCTCGCTCGTTTTCTTGATCCCCGTGTGGAGCTTGCCTATACGGGGCATGCGTCTTACTTCAGAGAGGCCTTTAATGGGAGACATGTTCAGTTTTCCTCCTTCGTTGTGATAATAATTGGGTACTGATCTTCGGTTTCTGTTACCAGTTGCCCGATCTGGCGAGCGGCGTCGAACGCCATGCACATGGCATCAAACTGGAGAGCTGTTTCTATGTCATTCATAAACCTCCGTTGACATTGGGATGAGGGTTTGGTACTCTGAGGATGATTCGTTTCCCCTTCTCCTCCTTTTTATCTCCTGCGTAAGCCGCTTCTCCCGGGCGGCTTACTGCCTACTTTTTAATCGGGGAATGCAGCGCCCCAACCCGTGCCAGTTCGTTTTTAACTGCTTGGGCGATGAACTCCGTGATCGTCATCTTATTGATAGCTGCTTGCGCTTTGGCTCTTAGCCACAGGTCTTCAGGGATATCTTTCTTGACACGACGCGTTCGGTCTTCCATCAGCACCTCCTTTCGTTGTGGGTATTATATCCTACTATAGCCCACTTTTCAAGAACCCCTACTTGCCCCCTTTTTCGGCGACCTTCCGTAGGTGCTCGGTCTCCGTTATCGACCAGTTGCGCAGGCGGCCCTCGGTTTTCTTAACGTGCTCGATGGTTGAGGCCAGTGTCTTCTTAAGCGCTTGCGGCATCCTGACCGTTGGGTTGAGCATCGCCTCCAGGTCTGCAAGTGGCTTGCTCATGGCCTCTAGGCGAATGAGGGTGTCCTTATTTGATTTTTCGGCAAGCTCCAATTGTTTACGAACTGACCGCAGGTGGTTGAGAGCCGCTTCCCGGCTCCACAGTTTCTGCGATTGTTTGGGCATCAGTCTTCCTCCTTTCAAGTTTACCGCCGACCACCTGTAGCTCTAGGCCGCAGGCGATCCCGAAGCGGAAGGCGTTGGCCACCGTCAGCGCAAAATCGGCTCCATTTTTGAATCCTACATCGGTCACCACACTGCTCATTGTGTCAGTATTCTCCAGGAACATCCTCATTTCATCCAGGGCCAGCGCCCTGAACTTCTCCATGCCGTCGTGCTGGGCAGTTACCATTGTTCCTAAGTCAAGCATGATTCTCCTTTAATTCAATTCTACGAAGTCCCCGAACGGGGGCTCGAACTTCTTGGTTCCCACCCAGAGAACCGGGTATCCCGGGTCATCCGGCCAGCCACCGAAACAATCGCCGTCCGTCAGGTAAATCGCACAGCTCGGATTGATTCCATGGTCTTCTACGTACTGGAAAGCGGGTTTAAAATCGGTCCCTCCGCCACCGGCCGGATGCAAATCAAGCGGCAGATCGTTGCGGGTGAACTCTTCGACGCCGGCGACCTTTGAGTCGGCGTAGATCACGACGCATGTCGTATCGAATTCCTCGAGCATCCCGGAGAGTTCGGCCCCGAACTGGTTGACCTGGTTCCTGCCGATTGATCCGCTGGTGTCCATCATCAGCACGACGCTTCTCAGCTCGTTTGACTTCAGGCAAGGGAGATAGAGCCCCTGCTGCATGTATCTCCGATTCGGGGATGACCAGTTGTAATCGTTCTTTGCCGCTTCATCGACAAACTTCGGCAGCATGTCTCGCCAGGATATCTTTGGATTCAGCAGCTCATCGACGAGTCGCTGGACGCCTCCCGGCAGCGGACCGCATCCTTTCGCTTGAGCCGCGGCCTGGGCGACTGCTACTTTCCAGTCCTGTTCGGCTTGGGCCATCTCTGAGGGAGTTGCCTTTGATCCGTCCTTTCCCGGGGCGTCCTCGACCCCGCCGCACCCACCCGGATCGTTCCCCTTGTCTTCTTGGCCGCCGCCATCCGGGTCAGGTGGCGGTAGCAGGTTGTAGATTTGTTCAGCGTACATATCCTTGAACTGGGAACCTCGAAGCGCTCCGGCCGGCAGCACGAACCCCGATTCCTCGAGTAGCGGGTTGATCGCCAGGTCGCAGGCGTAATTCCACTGTTTCGAATCCCTGGAACCCCGCCTCGTGTGGTGTCCGCACATTGGATGAGCGGCTTCGTGAGCGACTACCCCCTTGACTTCCTCGAATGGCAGTGAACCGATGAAATCGGGGTTATACCTGAGCGTGATGCCGTTAGTACAAGCGGTCTCTATCGTCCGGTCTTCAACCAGCTCCAGCTTCAATGCCAGGTGCCCCCAGAAAGGAGAGTGGAGCACGAGCCCGGCGCGTGCCTTGATCAGCATCTCTCGAGCGTTCATCTTCCTCCCTTTACCTTTGCTATGATGGATTTTGCCCTCACGACCTCATGCGTGTTGCATGAACATAATAAATCTCTGTGTTTAATGTTGTGGTCCCTGCAAGATTCATCCAGATGGGCTTCTAATGCTCGTAGGGTCTCCTCCAGTGATTCCACAAGAGCGCTATGGCAGTTGCAAGCGCGAAGAATAAATTCCTCGTTTTCCCGCGCCTGGGCCGGATCGTCTTCCCATATATTGACAGCCCCGATGAATTCCCCATTTGGGCCGTATATCCCGTGCATGCTTTTTGATGCTGGCTGGATGAGGTGTTTTCCTGCACCCCATGGCAATTTTGTGTGCGGCATCTATCTTCCTCCCACGTAGCCCTTCATCTGCTCCAGAATCTCGTCGGCTGACTTGGCTACTTTTTTGCGGAGCTTCGGATCATCCCTAACGGCATCTGGCTCCATACATAGCTTCTTCTCAACGTCCTTGACCATTTCGTCAAGCTTTGGATCTCCGGTGATGTTCATCTTCGGCAAGAGTTGGGTCAACTCGACCACGTTACCAAACAGGCTATCCCGGAAGATGGCGTCTTTTGTGCTGAGTCTGTCGGCCATCGTGTTGACGACCTCGTACAGCCGTTTCCAGAGGTCGGCCATGGCCTCGGCAGCCGCCTGTCTGAGATTGGCGGTGATCTGCTTCTTGATCATCTCAACCTCAGTGTCCGGCAGGTTAACGCGGAAGTCCCGGGCCTCGGGAAGTTGGTAGATGTCGGTCTCGAACTTGTACTTGCTTCGCAGCTCGGCTTTTCGTGGGTATTCCTTGGCGTCGAACATGCTCCCCAGGTGTTGTGCAGCGTCCTGAACGTACTGGTCGTAGTTATCCATGAACACGGTCACGCATCTTTCGAATTTAGCCTTGTATTCGGCCATTTCCTTGGTGTAGTCGAAGAACAAGGCGGAGGCCAGTATCCGACCGCCCTCATCCGTCCATGGCAGTGTGTGAGCGTAATGGTAGGCCCTAGTCTGTCCGACGATCACCGATATCTTGCTCAATTCCTTACGAGCGATCAGTACCTTGTTGTAGCGACCGGCGTCCATCTCCGCCTTGTGGGTGTCGGCGACCTCCTGAGAGACCTTCCTGTCAAAGCGTCTTGCGGTCCACTGCCCGATTGTCAGTCGGACAATCATCGCCCGTTCCCCCAGTTTCCCGTTTACGGTTGTCATTCCGGAACCTCCTTTTGCATCGTTTTATATTTCGTCTCCATTCTCATCGTATTCCCAGTCCTGATAACCAAGCGTTTCTTTCACGGTCTCATCGGAAGTCTGATAGTTGTAGTCTGCCTCCAGGCTGCGGTAAATATCTTTGCATAGATCAAGGCGTTTAGCTTCCACGAACTCCTCGAATGCCTTGACCGTGCCACTGCCTTTCTCGGAGTCTATCCACTCCTCGAATCCTGGATAATCGTTTCCCGGGGTATCCCAACTAAAGTCCATTTGCCTGGTCTTTTCGTGGGAGTAATAGGTATCCCTGACAACGATGTGCATGCTCAGGATTTCGGAAACCTGCCGCAAGATATCCATCCGGGGAAAGAACATGCAGATCATCTCCACCTTGTTTGCGGCGATGAACTTTTCAATGTCTACGTCCTTGCAGTCAAAACAAGCGCCGTCCCCCTGGCTCCAGAACCCCCGGTACAATATCTCGGCTTCTATGAACCCCTGTTCGGCTAACTTCTCTTTCCATTCATCGAGTATCGGTTTGTGCCACTGGTCAAAGGCTACGTTGATATCTCGATGTTCGTCAACCAATCGATCCCGGTCCCTCTTTGACAACTCGCTGAACTTATAGGTCTTTCTCTTTCTCTTACATCCAGAGCATAGGTAGTGCCCATCGGTTCGGCAATCAGCATCCTGTTCTGCCGGGCCGGGGGAATACTCTGAGCAGGGTGCCTCTGGATCACGCGCAATAGCAGGTTCGAGCTGAGTGGTTGTCATAAGACCTCCTATATCACAAAGTCTTTATGCTCTTCTGCCCATCGGACGAATGCCTTGGTGTTGACCAGACTGGGCTCCTTGGCGCAGCAGTCCCTTGTCAACAGGACGCTGAACTCAGGCGGCATACGATTTCCGTATTTCATAATGTTCGCGAAGCTGTTCTGTCCGGCCTTAGCGGCTAGTGCTCCGCAGATCGCGTACAGCGTGGCGATGTCCTTTGGTACTTCTACTTTGTCCGGTGCCATGATCACCATGTCCGGGCTCGGCAGGTTACGCCATATTTTGAGAAACCCGATCAGTTCAGAGGCGAACCCCTCGCCAGCGGCGCCGGAGAATGTTTCGTATTCCAGTTCCGGCGGCAACCCGATCCTCATGAGTTTTCCGATGTTGTGCGCAGTTCGCGGGCTTGGGCTATTGGTGAGTTCAGCCGTCGGCTTGAAGTCGCACAACAGGTTCGGGCGATAGCGGAGGAATGCGATCAACTCCATGGGCATATCTGCGTTGAGCGCCCACTTTACCCAGTCGTCAATGTCCGCATCGAGTTCGACGATGGTACAGAACCGTGACTTGACCGGCTCGAGCATTCCACTGACCCCGGCCTTGTCTGCCCGGCGGTTGGTGCAAGCCATGAAGCTGACGTACTCGGAGACCGATTTCCCGTTGATGGATCTCGATAGCAAGAGCTGCATCAAACTGGCCTGGACCAACGGCGGCGCCTGTCCGACATCATCCAGCAGCACGACAAGCGGCCGGGTAGCCGTCATCATCCGCTTCAGGTTTGCGAATGGGAGGAAGTTCGCCTCACCCTTGACAGCGAACGGCAGGCCCTTGTAGTCTGTTGGATCGCTGACCACGGGGTGCTCGATCATCAGTTCATACTTGAGCTTGGCACACACTTGCTCCGCTATGCTTGTCTTGCCGACTCCCGGCTTACCCTTGACCAGAATCGGATGCCGGGCAGGGAGCACTTTCTCCAGCAGGCTGGCTAATTGGCTCGGTTTCACTTTTGACCTCCTTCTGTTTCTTTTCGGGCCACTGGACGAACATCGGCATGATCACCGATGTTCTGCCCGGGGTGTTGATCATTATCGGGCTTGACTCATTGATCGTCTTGATGGTTATTGCTTGGGAGGAGCTGACCATTGCCAGTACATCCAGCAGATAGATTGGATTAACGGCGGTCTTGATCGTGCCGGTGGCCGCTATCCAACACTTTGCATCTGTGTCGTCATCAGTTTTGGTAGATAGCCTCAGCATCCCGTCGCCTCCGATCATCCTCATGATGCTGCCTGATGCCTCTCCGCGAGTCGGAAATAAGGTGGCGAGCGCGGTTTTTAATTCCCCAGCGTTTACCGCCAGCCGATGCTTGATGGCCCCCGGTTTCGGAATCAGTTGCGGGTAGTTGGGGTACGTACCGGATACTGGCCTGAACGTCAGGATTAACGATGGGTCAGAGAACCCGGTAACCCGGACAAATGGGGAGACGTATGGCTTAATGACTTCTTCTATGTTGTCCGTTCCGTCATCGTTTTTCTTGTACACGGCTGGTTCCTCCGGGCTGATGGACAGCGTAGCCTTGTCGATCTTGAGGGATTGCAGTATCCTAATTACATCCCGATCAACGATTATCCGATCCACTTTGGATACGGTCATCGGAACACTGGCTACTTCCAGGCGGAAGCCGTCGGCAGCCACTAACTTCTTGTGCTTGAAGTCGAAGAGCATCGCCCTTAGCACGGGCCGTGAATCGTCTGTGGCCATCGCATGTTGGACAACTGCAATGTGGGCAGACAGCTTGTTGATGACCACTGTACCGGTGGCCTTGAATTCAGGGGACGGCGGGAATTCATCGGCGCTCATCGATGGAATGGGGATTGTTGCGGACTGCGTTTTGAGCTGAGACCCGTTGATCATTATCCGTTCATCCTTCAACTTGGAGAGCGCGGCGACCAACACCTTGGCTTCCAGACAGATAGCTCCGGGCTTGGCGACTACTGCCGAGCACTCCCCTTCGATCTGGACGTCAAGATTGAATGCCCTGACATTCAAGCGATCCTTATGCGCTTCCATCCTCAGGTATCCGAGAACAGGTAGGGTGCGCCTTCCTTTGGCGGTGGCCAACGACGTACTCCGGGCCAGCGCCAATAGCTCCTTACGGTGAACTATGGTATTCAATTTTCTCCTCCTCTTCTGTAATTACCATTGGTCATAACGCTTCGAATTCATCCAAGAGGGCCTTTAACTGAGCCGCCTTTTCATCTATGATTCCCTGAATTATGCCTTGAGACTCTTCTGCATAGAAACAGACGCAACCTATCTGGCTATCCTTTGGAAACAACCGGACGGTTGCCTGGGGGCCTAGAGAGCTAATTCTAATGATTGTATCTTTAGCCTTTTCGATTTCACGCTCAAGTCGTTTGGCTTTCTCAAATTGCTCTTCTTTCAATTTTCTCCTCTCCTTTAGGCCTTATTCATTCCATAGCCTTCGTATTTTAGCGACTAACTCGCGGTGTTCCTTCTCATCGGCCAGTCTCTTGATCTCGGCCTCAAGCACCCTGTCCAGGTTCCGGTGCTCCGGGTCCCAAGGTTCGGCCAAGTAGTCGGATAAGAGTTTCACGATTTTTCCTGTTCTTTGGCCACGGCCATCAATGACCGGCAAATCTCATGGCCATTGAACCCTTCATTCTCAGCGGCGACCACCATCATCACAGGAAACATTCCAAACCTGACCCCCGTTTGCTCACTGTGGTTCATTGACACCCATATCTGGGCGGCCTTTGTCTTATGCTGATTCTGATCAATCTTTTCTTTGGGCATGAATCCTCCTCTCCTCTTTTCGCAGGACCTCACAAACGCCGTGCAGTTCCTCGATGGCCGCGGTCATGACCCTTCGGGCTTCCCATAGCTGGTCGTCGTTCTCTCCATCCTCTTCTAAGGTCTCGCATATCTCGATGACCACGAACTGTGCCAGGCCGTCACCGTGGCCTTTCTTCGGCTTTCCCTGATCATCGTAGTATTCCGAGAGCCCGTTGTCCGGGTATCCGCTATTGACTATGTCCAGCAGTTCCTTGATTTTCATCCGTTTCCTCCTCATGCTACAGGATAATCTCCTGGTATTCGCCGCCCTCATCACAAACGGGGCAGTTGAATTGCACCTCTGGGTCGCCATCAAATAAGCCAGAGCTATCCTTCTCGATGATTTCCCCACTCTCCGTCAAGACTCTGTACGCCCTCACGGATTCGAACCAATCAAGCTCATCTATCTCAGCCTCGCACTTCGGACATTTTGGCATATTATTCCCCCTTTACAATTTGATTCCGGTAGACGTTTATCCACATCGGGTATCGGCCCAGGAACATAATCTTGCCCTGAACCAGGCCGCTGCGGATCATCTGGGGCAGCATATGGCGGACCATCGGCGAATAGTTTTCAGCCACCGCCTCGCGCACACCGTAAATTGGAGTCTTGCTGGCAGGTAATCCGTGGGGTCCATTGGATTGCAGGTAGTACAGCATGAGCCCTCCTATCCAATCTCAACATCTGAGAGTGTGTATATGTCGACCCACAAGCTGTTGCAAGTTAAACAGTTACATTCCTGGTGGGCGTGATTTCCATCGATATCAATGGAGTATCCTTCTGTATCCTTAGACTTACAAAATGGACACTTCCCCCAACCGCTGGAAATGTATTCCTTGCGCTGTTCTTTGGTTATCTCTGGCATTTTTCCTCCTTCACGCTTCTCACAAGCGTCTCTTTCGTTTTCTTATCCGGCTGGCCCCGTCGGCGACCTCATTCAAGACCCGCCTTTTGGCCATCTTGGTTATTACACCGCCACATACTGGGCACAAGAATATATATAAGCGACGCTTGGCAGCTTTGGCTCTGGTGACCTCAGTAGGGGGGAATTCTCGGTCGCAGAACGAGCAGTACCAGAAATCAGTATGGACATCGCGTCCCAGGAAGACGTCGCCCCTTTGCTCATTCGCATTCACCGGAGTACGCTTTTTCAACGACCAGGCTTCCGCCCGATCCTTCGGGGTGTGCTTGTGGCAATAAACCCCTGCCCTTGGCAACCAGAATACCCAATCTCCCGTGGGGATGTCCTCGTGACATACTGTGCATCTCAGCTTTCGCTTGTCTGTTGACTGTAAGTACATGGTTTAATTCCTGCTCCTGAACAGTGCCACTTCTTGGCTATGGCTTATCAGGAAGAATCCGTAACTTGCCCACTGGTCGCCGGGGAATCCCCGGACGGTGTCCCGGCGCTCTTCCGGGTAGACGGCGACGCCTCCCGCATATCCGTAGCATTCGGCGATTGATTCAAGATCGTCCATGTCCACCTCCCGTTTATAGTTTCCCGACTGAAGAGGCGTAGACTAGTTGCCTACGCCTCTCTGTGTCGACAAGCTATCTTCAGGATATCATATCTAATTCGGCTTGCTTCCGATTTCGACGGCCCCGGTGATCTGGTACTTCTTGCCCGTGTTCGGGTCTTGTGCCAACCCAAAGAATCCAGTAGATCCGGTGCTGAAGCTCTTACGATATGCGTTGATAACCGTCAGTTGTAGAATGGGGTACTTCTCAGCTTTCTTCTTGGTTTCCGGTTGATCTTTTGTCTTCGGCATTATATTCCTCCCTCTATTTTGATACCTAGTTCACTTCGACGTGGGCCGGTGTGGCTTTGCGCACCTTACGAACTTTGAGACCCATCGCTGCCAGTACACCTTCAGGTGTCGCCTTTGGCTTGGGCTGTTCTCCGGCCTTGTAGACCACCATGTGTTCTTTGCCCGGTTTCCCAGTCTTATGGAGCACGATCTTGCCATCCCGGCCCATTTTGGAAAGGGTTGGCATGAGACTTGCCTTCGGCCCGAAGTATTCGGTGAACGCCTGATCGAGTGCGTCATTGACCCGAAGGCCCCGCTGTTTGCCAGTCCTGAGTTTCTCCATCCCAGTGAGTACGAATTGCTCCCTATTCAGTTTTCCCATGATCCGATCCTCCCTTTATTTTAATTCGCTACGATACCCTGTTCATGGTTTGAACGCATCTCTTGAAGGCCTTCACTTGGTCCCGTGAATATCCCTCGCACCACTGGTTAAGGTCTATTGTCTTGCTCTTAGGTAGACGCTTAACACTTATCCTAAGAAGCTGTGGCCTGAATGTTCCGGGTCCATTCGGATAGAGGCCGACCACGGCGTCCCTGTAGGTGATGTATTTATCAGGCTTTGGTTTCTTGATCGCTTTGCGCTCTGATTCGATCTGCTGATTGCAATTGTTGCAGTAGAGCGAACCGACGCGACGCGGCTTAACGTCGCATATCAGGCAGGGTACTTTGTGTTGCATATTTCACGCTCCTCTATTTAATCCCCTGACCAGAACCAGTAAGCTGCAATGCGTTACCGCAAACGCTTACTGACTGGGAGTCAGAAGTTAAAATCATGTAGAACTCTCCCACCAACCGAGCGGTGGGAGCAAGTCCCGCACGGGTTGACCATATCATGCAATGAACTACTGGCCTCTGTAGGGTCTAGGATGGCGGTGGTGGCCGTCGGGCTTGCTGCGTGCCCGGAGCACTGATATTCTCTCCCCTCTATACCCGTGCAAGCCCACGGAGCCACTCAAGTGGACGTAGGAAGGCATATCGGGAAATCGGTACTTGCGCCACGTTCTCTTGAAGGTGAGTGGTCTCCCCTTCACAGCCGTACCATCCCCTATTCAATTGCACCGTGTCTTTCGAGTTCCGGTCGCAGTACACGGCAAACCACCGAGCTGTAGTCAGCCAGCCGTCCACATATTGGCACTTGTGGCCTGTGTTGATTGATTTAGGTCAATCAGTCCCCGTGAATACCCAATAGCACCAGTACCAGCCTGCTGCATGTGGAGCCGAGTTCACGGTACGGGCTGGTGCGGTCTTGCCCATGCCCACGGTTTAGCCTATACCCAGCTACAGGGAACACCGCAGGAAGATTGTTCCATAAAGCGGTTTGCCATAGACCCAGGACACGCAGAGGCTCCCATCGAGTTGTGATGATAGGACGGTGCGTGTTTGGTCCTGAATCCGTGGTGAGACTTTACGGATGAACCGCGTGAAAAGTTTTGGGATAACAAAAACGGGCTCACTTTTCAGCAAGCCCGTTTTCCTTCACCCTTCACCCCTCATTTAACTAACCAACTGAGGGTGTCGAAACGTGACATTATGCTTTGATATCATCCAAAATGAAGCTGTTGGCCCGTGCGTAGCGTGATAGTCGTTGACGTTCGGCAATGGTCAACGGCGTGCCCTTGATGCGCTTTAAGGCGATAGATTGGATTGCTTTGGGGAGTGATTGCCAAAGTATTGAGGCGTCAATATCAGATCCAGCTTGCGCTATCGGGTCCCTATCGTCGATCACATCAAAGGCAAGCTCGTTGTCATCGGTTTCCTGAGTGACGTCTAGGCTGTAATGCTCTCGATAGTAGTAGGCTTTCCACCAATTTGCCCATGTGTCGTGGGCTATTTTATGGGCTAGTTTTTCATCGAGCTTGCCATCCACTTGCTTTGCCCATAGCGTCGCAAATAGGCTTTGGAATAGGTCCTCACGCTCACTTGACGGGGCCTTAGACGCAAAGACGTATGCTTTCCGTGTCATCGTTTTTTGCGACTGACTGAATTGCTCCAAAGCCCTCAACGTCCAGTCCTTAAGCTCTTGATACTCGGATAACTCATGATCGTGTTTCGACTCACGCCTAGCGTCTAGTGTCTCACTGTCAACGTGGTCAATCCATTCGTCGGCATATAGCTTGGCGAGCTTGTCCAGTGACTTTTGATCTTTGACTGTTTTTACCCGTGATTCAACTCCCAGCTTTGGATACCATCCATTGGTCATGATCCCAGCTAACTTTCTCAGTTCACCGTTTTCCGTTTTTTTTGCTTGCATGAATTCACTCCTAGAAAAAGTACCCGGATGGCTAAAATCCGAGCCTAGACCTACTATATCACCAATAGTCTAAGAAGACCATTGTCGATATATCATTTTGTATCTAAAACGATGGGACGGGTTTTTGGGATTGTTGGTGAATTGCTGGCTAGCTGTTGGCGGATTGCTGCCTGATTGCTTGGGGCTGATATCTATTTCGGTACATATCGAGAGCCACCCCGTAGGCGGTCATCTCCATCTTGATGCGCTCATTGCTGATGGCAAGCTGCTGCTGCTGCTGCTCTTGCTGCTGCAACTTTAGGGCAAGGTTGTCGATGATCTCCATGGTCGCTGTCTCAAAATCATCTACTGTCACATCAGCTACGGAAGGCTTCAGGATGACCGCGGCGGCCTTTACGTCGTCCTGGGCGGCCACCTCGTTGACGGAAGGCTTCTCCTTTTCCTGTGGCTCATTGGCATCGGTATCTTGTGGCTTTTCTATGGGGGCCTGTGATCTTGGGGGATTGGTACGCCGTTTTGCGCGTCTTCCTTTTGCTGTGACCTCCCGCATCGCTTCAGGGGATAGCATCTTGAGGTTTGCGCGGCAGGCAACAAACAGTGGTCCGCTTCCTTGAGGATTATATCCATGCTTTCGGCAGAACGCTTTCGGGCCGAGCTGGTACAACTCCTTCCGAGAAGCGTCGGTGAGCTTTTCGATTGGCTTGAGCTCCTCTTTCTCCTCAACTGCCGGCGGCTTACTGATTTTCATGCTGCCCCCCTCTACGATTATCTCTGAACTCCGAAACATATGGTATTCGTTTGGATGGTGCCAAAAATAACGCTTGACCTGACCGCACTTCTGGCAGGTGCCGATCTCTCCACTCCCGTGCTCATTTTTAACGATAATCTCATGATGCGCGCATGGAGAGCTACCCATGTCTTAATTGCCCTTACTCAGCGTATTCCTCGCATCCTGGGGCCTTCGCCTCCATGATCTCGAAATAGTCATCCTGGGCCATTGGCTTACCGCTCATCTTCTGGATAACCGATGCTTTCAGTGTCCGGCAATCCTCTCGCTTGACACAGTGTGCGCATGTCCGATCTTCCCGGTCGGTCATAAATCCTCCTGTTGGCTAAGTGCCACTCCGTCCTCCAAGTGATCCAGTGCCCCATGAAGGTTCCTGATAAGTAATGCCCTCTCTTCTGTTGTCAGCGCCCGCCTTTCCCTCCACACCATATGCCCTTTCCGCCGTTCATGCTTTCCGATGGTCTTTGTCTCTACCGATCCTCCGTACTCCTGGCGGCGAAAGAACGATTCGTATGGCCCTTCCTTCAAGCTGGGTATCCTACTTTTGCTTTCCGGCCGGCGCTTGGCATCCGGCTCTATCCTGGCCATCAGCCCACAACAAGGGCATCGAAGGTGGTCCGTGTACTGGGAAAACTCCCCGGCCGGCATCACTACTCTTTCGGGTGCTACCGGCGCTACTTGTGTCCTTTCGCGCTCTGCCCTCTTCCTAGGCATCTAATCGCTCCTTCCACATCTTCAAAAACGGATGGACTTCGTAAATGTTCAGGTCAAGCAATCGATCTGATTCGCCAATCTCTCCGCCAGTTCCCTCCTCAGGAATATCCGGCGATGAACTGTACCTCTCGTCCATGTCGCTAGAGCTTACCTTCCAGCGGAAGAATTGCCGCCGATCTACCGGGTCTATTTTCGCGGCCTTGAGCGCCTTGTCAGCAGCCCGACGAATTGAATGCCACGCGCTACCATAATACTGGTCCCCGGTGAAACCACACATGATCTTCATCTCAGTGAATACGTTTGATACGTAGTCAACGCTTCTCGGTTGCTCGAAACCAAAGGCGGTTAGCGGAGGAATCAAGTACGATGGCAATAAATGATATCGCTGCCTGCCTTTCTTCAGGGTGGCAACGTAGAGCGCTCCGTATCCGTCGCTGAGTTTGGCGTTGATCCGGTCGGCAGTGATCTCCGCTATCTCTTCCCGGCGAAGACCCCACACTGTTGACAGTATCAAATAGGCAACATGTTGCGGGAGCGGGTTGAGTTCAATTGACTCCGTTCTCCCGAGAACGACATCGATCATCTTCTCAACCTTCTCAACGGGCATGGCGTAAGCGCGTATCTCCCTTTCGGGGACGATTGGCGCATCTCCCCGGCGAAACGGCCACTCGATCTTGTTGACGACGTAGAACCTGCGAATGAGCGCCCAATTCTTGCGCACAGTTCCCGGCGCATACTTTTCACGCCTCAGATGGTCCATGTACTTCCTGACCAGGTCGGCACTGGCTACCCGCTCCATTCCGTTTGGCCCGGGAACGTCCGCCCATATCGGACGGCTACCTGCCCACTCAAGAAACTCCCTGGCAAGCGCCGTGTAGCTGGCGCAGCATCCATCGGGCAGCGATTTCGAGTACCGAGTGAGCAGGTCTTGGCTCTTCATGCTACCTCTTAATGTTTATCGGCTTATCCTGTGATTTCTGCGTGATGATCTCAACCGGAAGATCAACTACCTCGATGCGCTTGGCGTACTCGGTGCCGCAATCAGCGCAAACGTCAAACGTTATACCGACCGCTGGAATAGTTGAGCCGATCAGTTTGAGGGTCTGCGGATTCCTGAGCATGAGCATCTTCTTGTCGGTAAATCCCTCTGTGCCTGCCGGCCAATTGCCCTTCTCTATTTCCGGCTCAATCAGTTGCTCCATGACCCTTTCCTCGGAGCCGCATGCTGGGCAGCGCTTGAATTCTTTTGAATATCCTTCGTTTGTCAATTGATTCCTCCCGTTCTATTTGATCGGTACTATATCACGTTCCGTTGAGAAGGTCAATTGTATTGGTATACCGTTGGGTAACAAAACGGGGCTCCCTTGATGGAGCCCCAGTATCGATAAAGGCTGACGTTTCGCCCAGCTATCCGCTGGTGTTTCTCTCAGCTGACTTTCCCTCTACGGGGGTAGTGGTAATTGGCGGCGGTGTTGGCTCGGGCGGAGCCGACTTTCTGAAATAGTGCTGGTTTATGTTTCCGTTCCAAACGATCAGCGCACCGAGAAGAGCTCCGGCGCCGGACGCCGCGTACATCTCACTGGTAGTCGGATTGTCTGCATGATTTATCAGATACACCACCAGAAACGCAGCCCATCCGACCGTGCAAATCATCATCAGAAAAGCATAGATCCATTTCAATGTCCGGTCTTTCATTCTAGCCTCCGTCTACCGAAAACCTGCCCTGTAGTTGGGCAACTTGCTTGCCGAGTGCGGAAAGTTCTTCTCCCCGTGCCACACACGGGAGATCTTTGAGTTTCTGGTTGATGGACGAGGTGTTCTGCAATATCTGGCTGATGCTTATATTTATTTGGTCAAACCTCGATAAGGTCATCAATTGCAGCGCCGCGCTTTCCTCTCGCATATTCTTTTCACACATTTTGATGGCTACTTCAAGGTTTGCTATTTTCTCCTTGCTGTCCTTCTCAACCTTCTCGAGCATCTTTTGACTGACATTCTCTTTCTCCACCTGGCGACCGGCCATGAATATGAGGGCAATCGCCTCAAGGGCTACTGCCACTATTGTTCCAATCAACGCATCTGACATTTATTATCACCAGTTTCTTACTCCATGGACAAGTACACGCTATTAACCGTGGATAGTATAAGCGCTTCTATGTCCAAAGACGATCCGTAGGTAGCCCCCACGTTCGTCAAGTCACCAACGTACCCAGCGTTGGCGATGTAAAAGTACCCATTGGCGTCAGTGGTCCCCTTCAATACCCCACGTAACCATACCTGTGCGCCTTGAACAGGTATATTGTATCCAAGGATCGGAGAGAAGGAGTATACGTAAACCGAAATTCCCACCTGTACGGGTGGCGGAGGCGGTGGAGGCGGTGGAGGCGGTGGAGGCGGAGGCGGAGGAACGTAATCAGCCTCGAACAGCGCCACGATCGATAGGTTCTGATTCACGGTCCACGAAATCGGGTTAGTAGGCCATATGTTTCCGCCCTGCTGCCAGCCAACAAAGTGATATCCACTGTTGGGGATGGCCGTCAGATACACGGTTTCCCCGGAGTTGAATGACGTTTTGTTTGGCTCCTTGAGGACCGATCCACCGGCGGTCGGTGAAATTGAGACACTCAACGTATACGGCACCTGAGTAGTGATGGTCACCGTCTCCGTCGACTGGAAGGTCTTGTATGCGGTTCCGGCGGGAATTTCCACCTGAACACTGATCGCATATGTTCCGTCTGGAAGAGAGGCGGGAACCGTCTGACTGTAAAACCGAATCGTCCCGCCCAATCCGTACTGAGCGTCCGGGATGGTGTATTCACCTACCGCCTGGGTGCCAAAGAATACTTTTACCTTTACATTGACCAAATCTTTGCCGTCATTCCTATATTGAACGTCCAGCTCCTGGTTGGTGTTCACCGCCTGTCCAGCGGTTCGGGTAATAGTCCTGGACGCTGATTCACCATCCCACGATATGAGGAGAATCAAAAAATTGGTTTCAGTCGGCTCCGGGGGAATGTACCCCACATACTCATCAAAGATTTCCTCATATTTTGCTCGGATAGGGGCATAGGTGGTCATCGACTGAGTGGCTGCCCAGAACTTGGTAGCTGCTTCGTGCCATTCATGCCATGCGCCGTCCCTGTCATAGAGGTCGATCCAGAGACCCCGTCTCTGATAATAGACAGAGAGCTTGCTGTAATCGACAGAACTCAGAGTCTTCGCCCCGTACTCGCCTTCAAACTCATCCCTAAGCGTTTCAAGGGCCAGGGTGGTGGTCGCCACATTGATCCGATCAGTATACGACTTGACCTTTGCCGGATCGTTTTTTATGATCTGAACCGATGCGAACGCCTCCGAGTAGGCGTCATAAAGTTCATTGTAATTACTCTGACTCATGTCAGTCACTTCTTCTTCAAACGCACGCTTGATGGCATTCAGTTGATCGGTGGTCGTCGCCCCCGCTATTTGATCGAGGTAATCGCTTACCAACGATGGGTTATCATCCCCCCAACCGCCAACGGGCTCCTTTGGATCTTCTGGTGGATCTTCTGGGTTACGGCCCTTCCACCAAAGGTATCCGCCGAGTCCGGAAAGCACGGCAACTGCTACCCCGAGACCAACTTTTGTTTTATCCATGGCCCCTCCTATTTAATGAACATCGCTGAACGAGCGGCTGTCTCGGCAGCCTTTGTGTTCCCAACCTTACTTGCCGACCAGCCCAGCGCCATGATAAGAACCGTTGCTATTCCGGCAACGACGAGAACCGGGACAAGTACGGCGCTTGTCGCTGTTTTGATTATCGTTGTGAACGGAGAAAGGAGGACTCCGGTTATCCCGCCCAGCACGTTACTGATACCACCCGTGATATCGCTCAATCCGAATGCGATCCCCGACAGATCTGGTTGCCGAGCATAGATCGTCAGCTTATTAGTCGTAGGATCATATCTAATAGGCTGCAAGAGCTGAACGTTGGACGACGCAAGCCCGGAGCGGATGGATTCAACTTGGGGTTGAGACAAGGACACGGGCAGAAACATGCTTATTTCGTAATCACCTGGGGCAAGAGAGATGTTTTCCAGCTCCCTGAGCGTCCCTACCTGAACAATCGTATTTGCCATGGCCCACCTTCCTTACGCTCATTATCCATCATCTAGGATAATTTGTCACGTTTTAACTCGTTATGTATTCAACTTCAATGCCGTGCCGGTGGGTACGGTTATCGGTGACGGTGGCGTTACGACTCCTGGAACCGTCACCTCATGAGTGTGAGGCACCAACACTTGGGTCACGGTTTCCATGTACAAACTGGTCCGGGCCAGCACCCTGCCGGCAAGGATAACATCACCGATGGAAATGGACACCTCAGCACCATCCACAATCGTGCTCATGTCCTGCCCATCATTCAGCTCAATGCTCACTATATTCATATCAGCCTCCCAACAAAATAATAGTACGCAGATCAACCAATACCATACTATCCGCTACAGAGTTGACTTCCATTTATCGACATAATGTCGAGTCATCTGAATGTATTGATCACCATACAGCACACTTGGCTGAATGTGGGTGTGCTCCCACAATTCATTCCAACTGGTAATGAAAATCAT
>JBAZEK010000008.1 GCA_041653995.1 Dehalococcoidia bacterium | reverse complement strand
AAGCCTCCATCGTCAATCTCATCATCCGGTGGTTGCGGCACTACCGCCGGGGGCAGTTGATAAGGGCGGCGTTCCCCCGCCAACATGCTGACGCGTGGCGGTGTCCAGCGCCCCTTGTTTGCCATGATGTCATAAGCCGCCGCCGCTACCAGCGCATACTCCTCTTTGCTCAGGTTGCGGATAATCTCCGGGTTGATGCCGGCAACCATCTGACTTACATTGGTGCCGAAATCCTCTATGCGGGCGGTGAACTTATACAGAAACATGGCAAAATTCACACCCTTTTTACGCATGGACTTCGTGAAATCCCACCAGATAGTGCTACTGAAGAAGCTGGCAACCAGTATAATCTGCTTCTTTTCATCCAGGTTGCCGTCATCGCCCACCCCTATCATCAAAAAGCGGGGCTTGGTTTTGCAGAACTTCTTCCCCTTTTCATCGCTGCGATTGGCGGCGCACTGTGAACACGCCTCGCACAGCGGGTTCCAACCATCAAAGGGATTCGGTGGCACATCATAGCTTGCGGTGATTCCATCCTCACTCCAGCATGAGGGGCGGTCGGCGCCATCAAACCAGCAACTGCGCGCATTGGGTAAAGCGCAAGGCACGGCACCAATTAGGCAATCGGCGGACTCTATGATTTTGCCGACTGTGGTTACATCGCCGCCCTCACCGCGATAATACTCACCCGGCACATGCAGGTTCTGCTTGGGGTTGGCGGGATCGGGGATTGCTTTTTGCAATATCTTCCACCAATCGCTGCCCTCCACCCCACTGCCCATGCCGGTTAATCTGTCTATCACCTTCGTATGCTCGGAATCCAACCCTTCCCTTAATTCCACCGCACCACCCTGGGCGATGAATGAATCAAGGTCAAACTCCCCTACTGCCTCCACTGCTACCGGGGGCTTGCTTTCTGATGTGGGAAACATCGCTGTATCTTCGGTTCCCTCTGCATCCTTCGTTCCTCTTGCCATCTCTGTATCTCCTTGTTATGTCTAGCGCACCATTGCGCTGGTTATTGCTGTGCCTATCGTTATCGGCGTTTCAAGTAATCGCCGCAACATCTCGTTCAGCCTATCCATCTCCGCCAGGGCGGCGTCCACCTCTGCCATGTCGTAACGGGAGCCGGACTTATTGACGGTTGCCACGCGGTATAAGGCGCCGCGTGCATCAATAGCGCGCTGCTCCACCTTTTGACCGGCGCTCTGATAACCACGCCCCGTCTTAATCTCCAGCTCCAGCGTTACCGCTCCCTGCCCCCATACCGTAAAATCCGCCCGCCCCGCCACTACTGACAGGTTGCGGCGCTGGCGATAGCCTAACTTCTCAATGTGGTGCTTAACCGACTTGCAGGCATCAGCGTGCTGCTTGGCGTTTGATTTTTTATCATAATACCTGCCAAGCGCCTCTTCTAAATTATCGGTCATACCGGCTCCTTGAATAGTGGTTTTTGCTTATCGGCGGGGCAGGTCTCAAGTTCACCGATGCCCAGCTCCAGACTGCGAATCAGGGGGTGCTTACATATCACCTTGCTATGCTCCTTATTCGCCGCCCAATAGATGCAGGGCACGCCACGAAAGCCGCAGATGGGGGTGATTTCCCGCTGACGCTCCGCCGCTGCCCTGTTCTCGGCAATGCGGCGGAGGTGAGGGGAGTTGTGGTGGAACTTCACCCTCAATCATCTCCCCTCTGAAAATTATCAAGGTCGCCGCGGATCTGGTCGCTTGCCTTGCACGCGGCGAGGTATTGGTCGCGGTAGATACGCTTGCCCGTCTTGCCGTAGAAATACAGGGCGGTCGCTTTGGTGGACTCGGCATGGCGGAGGCTGGATTGCAGGTTGCGCAGTGCCCCCTGCGCCAGCCGGTCGGAAAATAAGTGGGTTTGGGATGCTGTGATCATTTTCATATCCTTTCAAAATGTGTTTATGATTAATCATATATCAGTTGTTTGGGGGATTTTGTGATGTAGGTCACAAAACCGCAAATTTATTTTTGCCCGCAGTATCCCCGGAGCTTTGCCGCCCAGTCGCCATAGCCTTCCCGCTCCCAGTAGTCCGCCAACGCCCCCCTATCCCAGCGATGCTCACGATGCACAAGGTCAGGGCTGGGCGGTGGCAGCCTGCCATCCTTCATCATCCGCCGCACGGTGCGACTATCGCAGCCCAGAAACACACAAAGCTCGGATATGGTTATCATGGTTTTCTCCACCACGCCAGCCGAGTATGCGGGATTTGCATGGCGCCAGCAAATAGCCCGTTGACCACGCGGCATACTGTGTCAAGGTAAGGTTCGCCATAATCATGCCACACTATTACACCACCACTGCGCACACATTCCACCGCCACCAGGCTATCATTTAGCACCTGCGCCAGCGAATGACCGCCGTCCACAAACACCAGGTCAAACTTACCAAGCCATCCGAATAACTCCAGCTTGGCTTGATTAAGCAATCCACTGTCATGATAGAATCGCTTGGCATTGGACGCCACTATCACATCTCTTTGCTTGCCTATATCGTAATAGGGGCGTTCACACGGTATATCCGGCAATTCGGGAAACAACCCTGGCGGCAAGTCCACTGTCGCTACCTGCACCGCCGGAAAGTTCTGCGCTATTGCCTGCGCGGTATGCCCCCGGAATGTCCCAATCTCCAGCACTTCGGTTGCCTTTAGGTTATCCACCAGATTTAAGAGCGCAACCTGCTCCTCCTCGGTAGTGCCGCCCACCTCATTGCAAAGGCATAGGTTATATTTCATACTGACCTCCAAATCAAGGCAGTCCCCCGCCAACTGGGTATCTCATACCACTCGGGTTTAACTGCATGGATGAACGATTCAACCGCCTTGCGCACACCTGGCACATCCTTATGGTTCATATCATCCACCACTATTACGCCGCCGGGCGCAGTATGAACCCATGCCCATGCTAAATCATCCAGCGTCCCCTCATAACTATGATCCCCATCCACGCTGCATATCCATGCCTCAAACTCCAGCTTGTGCGGACGCTTGTGCATGTGTGGGTATCCCGTACCGGGATAGTTTGCCCGCATCCATCGCTGCCAATGCCGCACGCTGCCCGTTATATACTGCTCATTGTCAATCGCCAATGCCGTGATAGGCACCGGCTTGCCCTGTGCCAGCCGCGCCTCTGATGCCGCCGCAACCATTGTGCCGATACTGTATCCGTAACGCACGCCAATCTCTATGATTGGACAGGTTGGATGCTCCTGCGCCATCAATGCCGCCAGCGCTGCATACCAGCGATAGGTGTTGCCATTGACGATAAAGTCCTTGCCTTCATCCCGGGGGTGAATAAGCTCCTTGATATACCCCAAATCATGCGGGTATGCCTGCGCCAAATCAATCACATCTTGTCTATTAATCACTGTATATCACCTTTTCCCAGCGCTCATACAACCGCGCAGTATCTATTCGTTCCCACACATACCTATCATTTCCATGTGCGGTTGCCACCGATTGACCGCCATAGTGCATGACCGCCATATTAGCAGCGCTCCAAACCTCATAACCAAGTTCCCGCATGGCATAGCTTATATCCCGGTCGCCACAATATATGCGGTATCCATCATCATAGTAAAATCCCCGCTGCGCCTTGACCGCCTTCAATGCCTTCACATTCAATAGAACCGCGCTATGTGTTACCCAGGGCTGCGGTTTGCTTTCAAGGCATTCATCATAACCAACCGCCCCACTTAATACCAAGCCATGCGTCTCTATGGTCTGACCATCGCGGCTACCACTCCATTGCACGCGCAGGATGCCATTTGAATCATAATTATACAGCGCGGCATGGATAGCGCCGACATGCGGCAAACTATTGGCAATCCCTTCCAGCACTTTATATTGGGTCAATTCGGTATCGCTGCCCAGCAAAAATATCCACCCCAAATCAGGATATTTACCCAACGCATATTCAACCGCACCATTCCATGCGCCGTGTATCCCGCGATGCTCGGCTGTAACAACCTCAAGTTGCGGCATCTTTTTAACCATGCCGGATAATGTGCGACCTACCATCGTTTCATCCGGGCTGCCATCATCCCAAACCAATACCGGCAAGTCCGGTTCATACTTGGCAATGCTTTTAAGGCACATCTGCGTTAATACCGGCTGCCCATAAACGGGCACTACACATAGGATTTTCACGCCAACCCCCTTGCTTTCTCTATAACCTTCGTTGCCATACCAGCGAACCCCTGCGCATATCCCAGCTTATCCGGGCATAGGCAAGGCATGGATAAATGCTCCATGTCGGGACCAAAGCAGGGATGGATTGAACACACGCCCTCAATATGACGGATACGCGCCGGGCGTCCGTGCCATTGCTTTCCGTCAGTGGGGCAAAATAAACCGATGGATTGAATGTCCAGCAACCTTGCTGCATGTAAAGCCGCGCTATCAGGAGCGATAATCAGATCAGCGCAAGCAAGCAAGCATAGCCAATCAGTAACGCCGCCCAATGACCTGCTGCTGGATACCTGCACCCCTGCCGCTTTCATGGCATCAACGGTATCTTTAGGCAGTCGTTGGTATCTCCCGACAAGCTCCTCACTTAAAGTCAGCATTACATGGTAATCTTTAGCCAGCCCTATGCACATGGCGGCTATCTCCGTTGGCGGGGGCGTTTTGCTTATGGTGCTGCCGCCCGCTTGAATTACGCATAGCGGTTTATAATCATCCCACAGCGTCTTTAGCTTGTCACGGTGTGTCTGGATTTTCTCGGCGGGCAATGTTAGCACCACATTATCCAGCAACGACAGGGGCAGGGGCAACCACGTTACACGCGCCCATATATCCACGCCAGCCAACCGCACATCACCCAACCAATGAATATCCCTCTCGCATTCATCCCATACCAGCACTGCATCATACCTCTCAAGCTCCTTCAGTAGCATGGGAACCGCGTGCCGCGCTACCAGGTGCGGCATATATTCCAGCACATCAGCATAACCAGCATCACAGGCAATCCCCACCTCATGCCCGGCATTGGTTAAGTGCGCCGCCAGTTCCGCCATCATCAACACATCGCCCAGCCCACCGTAGCGCAGGATAAGAACCCGCTTGTGCATTTGCCCCAGCCGCGTCACCACCCTGTCGCAGAGCTTGGGCAAAAGCCCCGCCGGGCGCAGGCAATGCCGACAAAGCAGCACACCCCGTTCATCAATCACCGCGTGCTTGGCTTGCAATGTGGCGGGCACAAGTCCGGCATCCATGATGAACTTGTCCCCTTTCTGCAGGTGAATCTGGCGCTTTCCTTCGCCGATAAAACACTCCGATTCAGCCTCCACCACCGCATATTTCTTTATTCCCTCAATCATGTGAAACCTCCTTGCCTTCATACTAATATATTGACACAGCTTGTCAAGTAAAAATTTAGCTTGACAAGTAAAATCGGCTATGGCTATAATAAGGGCAGGAGGTTGAACATGAGTAACTATGTTGATGTTGTAAAGTTGGCTGCTATGGTCAACATTGAACGTGACCATATGAGTAATGCCCTGCGCGGCAAGGCATTCCTACCCAAAACCTGCGCCACTACGGTTGACCATGAACTATTCGGTGATGATCCCAACTTCGCTGGCCGGTGGACAAAGCGGGTGCGGCTGACTTATGATCCGGTGCGCCAGCAGGAGTTCATTAAAGTCGGGTTAACGGCTGATGTGCTACAAAAGGAGTGGCATCTTACCACCCAGCTTTACGCGTGGCAAAAGATTGTTGGCAATAGCTGGATTGATGGGGTGCGCTGGAAGACCCTCACCGAATTGATTAGCGGCAATGACGCATGGAGCAAGCTATTCAAGCTGCTCAAAGTTGCTGATGAGCAATTCCAGTTGGTCAAGCCAGCGGTGGATATTAAGCCGCGCACCCCTGACCCACTACCCCCCAAAGAACATCAGGCGCCGGGCAGGAAGGTTAAGCGTAATGCCGCCGAGTAAACAGCAGGAGCCGATTCAGTGGACGGAGCGCGAAGCATTATTGGTTGCCACTGCCGCTGAACTGGCACGCCAGGCTATGCAGCCTCCCCTGGACGCATTGGGGGGGATAGTGGAGGGCATCGGCAGGAATGTCATATCTATTAGTAATGACATTAAGCTCGGCGATTTACGGATTGCCGCCGCTGCCTGCAATGAGAATGACCGGCGATGGCGCAAACGCACCATGCTATCCAATGGGCTGGGATTCGCCGCTGGACTGCTATTCGGAGCGCTGCTTGCATTGAAGTTACTCGGGATATTTTAGGGGCAACCCTAAAATTCCCCTTGACTTCTTTATATTATTGATTAATGATGATTGATATATCAATCATCATTAGAAAGGATGCACTACGGGCATGGCGGTTTATGCAGGAGACGTTATCAAACCCCCTGATTGCTGGGATATTTACGATATTGCAAAACACTTCAGCGTCAGCATCAGCACGGTGAGGCGCTGGATTAGTAATGGCAGGTTAAAGCCAATCAAGCGGCATGGCAGCAAGGATAGGCTATTATTCAAGATTGATTATGTGCGGGCATACACCCCGCCACCCGACAAGCGATTCAAAAAATAGGGGGGGCGGCATGACCACTCGTTACGAGGGTTATCGTGACGCCGATGGACGCACCCTATTTGTCAAGGTGCGCAAAGAGGCAAGCGAAACTGGCACCGGCAAAAAAGCGTTTTACCCGGTGGATGCCGAGACAGGTAAACCACTCAAGTCATTGCTGGCTGAATGGAAAACAACGCCATATAATCTGCCCGGCATCCTTGCCGCTATTGACGATGGCAAATGGATAATAGTGGTGGAGGGCGAGAAGAAGGCAGAGGCGTTAATCAAGATTGGATTAACTGCAACCTGTTTATACCAGGGGGCGGCAAGCAAGCCCGGTCATTTTTTAGACTACGCCATACCTGGTTCCCACTGGCTTATTATCCCCGATTGCGATACACCCGGGCGCAAGTATGCTCGGCAAGTCGGCGATGCCATAGCGGGGGCGCTGGGTGATATTGGTGAGTGTATCTTGTGGGATATCAACCCCAAGCGATCCGACAAATACGACATATATGATTGGATACAGGATAAAGAAAAGGATGGTTACTACGGGGAAGAACTTGCCAATGAAGTATTACAGCAAGCGATAGATAATGGCAAGCAGTGGGCAGCGCCAAAACCCGAATCAACTATTAAGGTATCTGATTTTGCTCCCGCTACATCTGTTGCCGATCAAAACATCCCAGAACACATCAAACTCGTGATTGACCATGCCACTCACAACGGCATATTCCATAATGGATTCCTTGACGCTCTCATGCGTAAAGCCAATGGCAAGGTATCCCGCTTATCAGAGCGCGACCTTAATACCATCTGGCATACCCTGCCATTCACCGATGAATCATTAAAGCGCGCCAAAGCATCCAAAGACTATTTCATCAGCATACTTGAATCGGAATTCTGCCCATCCACCAACCCTGTGAATGACTGGCTATTAGGGTTAAGCTGGGATGGTGGTGACCATATAGCCGAACTCGCCACCAAATTACACACCAAACATTCACCGGCATTAGTGCCCAGTATCCTGCGCCACTGGCTTGCGGCATCCATCGCCTCCATTACATCAGAGTTCATTCCCCAGGGGATGCTCATATTGACCGGCGCCCAGGGCATCGGCAAATCAACATTCCTCCGCCATCTATGTCCGCCGCAACTCCACGACTATTACAGCGAAACATTGCCCGACTTACACAACAAAGATAGTTTTGAGGCGCTATCTGATAACTTTATCATCAACGTTTCCGAACTGGCATCATTCCAGCGCGCTGACTATAATACCCTCAAGGGTTATCTCACGCTATCCAAAGTCAAATACCGCAAGGCATACGGGCACTATCCTATTAGCCGCCCCCGCCGGGCATCATTCTGCGGTGACACCAATGATGATCGGTTTCTATCTGACCCTACCGGCAACCGCCGATTTTGGGTGATTAAGTTGGAACCCGACAATCCACTTGACGACCCTATAGATGAACTGCCCCCTTATTGCGGTGACCAGGTGTGGGCACAAGCGTTAGCCCAAAAGGATGATATACTCGCTGATAATCGTGGGTTCATTTATGAAATGCTTGAACACAGCGAACAATTCTACCAGGAGCCGGACATACTATCGGCTTTTCTTGACCTCTTTGATAAACCAGAGGGGTTCGCCAGCGAGATTGGAATTGAATACCTGTCCGCTACCGAGATACTTGCCGAGTTGCACCGAGTTAATCCCAGCATCAAGGGGAGCGCCATTTCACTCGGCAAAGAACTGGCACGGCTCGGATATGATAAGGCTCCACCTACCCGCAAAAACGGGGAAATCAAGCGGGAATGGACGGTTAAGAGATTACCGAAGAAAGATGTAAATGCAAGGGGAGATGGGTAATTTGCGTAAGTCATTGATAAATAACAATGTAACAGATGAAGGGGTTGGAAAATTCATCTGTAACAATCTGTTACGCCGTAAGTCATTGATAAATAACAATCTTGTTACTGTTACAGGTGTTACAGATGGTTTTCACTTTTCTCCGTTATTTAGGGGTGTCCCTAGACCCCATTTTTATCATCACATAACTACTGATCTGTTACATCTGTTACTTGTAACAATAGGTAGGATTATCAATAACTTACGGTGTTACAGATTTGTTACACTTGATTTTGTCAAGCATCTATCTGTAACAAATGGGGTGGTGGAATCATGGCAAATGTAGAGCTGAAGCGCATCGCTGCTAAATTACACAGTGAACTTACCGCTGCCGGGATTAAGGTGATTGGGGTTTACCAGCTCCGTGATTTTGGGGAAATCCCGGAAACCGAGGCGGGCAAAATCATCCAGCTTTGGGTTAAGGCGGGGTGGAAGCGGTCGCCGGATGATCAGGCGAAGTTGGTTGTTCCGTCTATTACTACCAAGCGCCGCGCTACTACCGGCACACCGGAACGATGGGAGCGCCTGGCGCGCACCGCTGCTTGTATTGCGCTGGAGCATTACAATAGTGGGGATTGGGATAAGGATGAAACCAGTATTATCACCGCCGCCATTAAAGCCTGCCCGATGGTTCCTATGGAGGAGGCGCAGATTGCCGCCTTTGTGGATAGGGCGCGGGAGATGTGGCTGAAGAAAGCGCAGAGTATCCTGGAATCGCGTGGCTTGGCACCTGATATAATCAAACCAATAATGGAGGAGTTGCGCCGTGTTAGTGCGGACATCACGGAAATCAGTTAAGAGTATCGCTGGCGAGACATGGCGGGAGCGTAACCGCATGACATTATCCCGTCAAGCCTATGTGCTAAATGACTTTTGGCATCAGATATTGACCTGTGATAAGCCAGCTATTATTATCACCGCCCCCCGTGATGTGGGTAAAACGGCGGCGGCGGTGCAGTTGCTTAACCCGGAGAATCCATTCTCGTGGGCAAAGCCAGATGTAATCGGCGCCTGGTGTTCCATTGAATATAAGCACATCAAGGAATCATTTGTGCCAGAGGCAAAACGCCGCATCCCTGGTTTGCGCCATGTCAAGGATGATGCGGCTGTTTATATTCCCGGTGGTGGCACATTGTGGACATTCACTTGCCGGGACACGGAGGGCGTGGATCGTATCCGGGGTATTAAGGAACCGGAGTATTGGATATTTGAAGAGTGCTGCTTTTATCACCCCGACTTCTTCCCTATTTGCGAATACAACTTTCGCCCGGGTGTGCGGCGATTATACATTACGTCAAAGAAGGCAGGCACATTCATCCATGAACTTGTATTAAAGGGTGCCCCCGCCGATCCCGACTACTTTACGGTGTTTGATTATCCAATGGACGAGCAGGGTTATCCCATCAAGCCCGCGCACCTTACGCAACAACAGTGGATGGAGAAGGTGCTGCGTGCCGAGCGCACTACTCCGCGACTGGTGTTTGAACGGGAATGCTTGAATCGTTGGGGCTTGCCGAGCGGCGGGGTATTCCTGGGCACAGAGATGGCGTTCAATCTTGGCGCCAAGTTGGGCGTGTTAAGCGAAGGCGTACCGGTAGCATTTGGGTTGGACTTGGGGCAAACGGTGGACTATACCGCGTTGGTTGCCTGCACCCGTGATGGCGCAATGTTTCCCATGCTACATACGCAGGGGATAAGCTGGGACATGGTTGCTGAAAAGGTCAAGCCAATATGGGAGAAATACGGCGGCGGGTTGCCGATATGGGTTGATGCAACGGGCTATGGTTCGCCGGTGATAGAGATACTTTGCAAGCATGGGATACGATGCTACGGCGTGACTATGGGGGCGCTGCCATATAAGGATGCGCCCCTAAATTGGAAGGAACAACTGGTGCTGGATTTCAGCGTGGCATCGGAGCGTAATGAGGTGGCGATAGCGCATAGCGAACTGGGCGAGAAATTGGTGCATGAAATGTATAACTTCCTTTATCACCCATTGCCGAGCGGGAGATATAGATATGAGGCTAATAACGAATGTCACGATGATATGGTAACGGCGGCGATGTTGGCGTGGTCAGCATCGCGGCGGCTTGGGTATGCCAAGCAAGGCAGCCCCCCCCCAACATCAACCCCCACTAAAAAGCGGGATAGCGGAGGACGCGGCAAACAACGATTAAGCAAGCAAATATCATAATCTATATATCCCCATCGCAGCAAATATAGCACTGTCAACCATTGACACCTATTGACAACAAATCTTATTGCTTGACTTTAACAAAAGTGGTAGTATAAGCTATTGTGGAGGTCATTTATGGGAACTCCACAAGGCATACCAATCAAGTGGGAAAAGTGGCGGCTTAACCTTGCCAATATAATGACCGGCGCAAGTGACCAGTGGTTTTCGCCGGTTGAGGGCATGGAGATACGCAACCCCCAGCGTCAGCACTCCGATCGTCCCTGGGGTGCTAATCAAATCAGTTTCACCACACCACTGCATCTTTACGAACATTTACGCCGCACCGAACCGATATTACGGGATACTAGCGACGCTGCATTGCGTTCACTACAAGGGCTGGAGGAGGAGATAATAGAGTCCTCTGGTGACCCCGAGCATAAGCAGCACTGCGAATGGTTGCGCAAGTATTTGGAGCGCTACATCCCAACGCAACTCGGCAACGGTAGTGGAGCGCTAAAGGCGCTATTGTGGGATGCAGTGGATTATGGGCGTTCTGATTTGACGCTATCATTCATCAATCAAGGCAGCATGACCTTACCGAGTGAGATTGAATCGGTGCAGTCCTTTGCTATCAAGTATGTCTATTTAAGCCAAAAGGCGCGACCGTATTTCAACGATTCCCGTTATGCGCCTTACGGTATTCCGTGGGAAGGTGAGGATGTTCTATCGTTGCGGCTTGGTGCCCGTGACCCCTGGCGTCCGTATGGTTGGGGTGTAATCTCAAGTTGCTATCGGCTGCTCTACATATACAACTATGTTTATGCGCTGGCACTTGAGGGCATGGAGCGCCACGACCTGCCCTGGATACTGGCAAAGGTGCCACTTGGGGCAAAGGACTGGGCGAATGACATAATTGATGCAGATACCCGCGTCGCCGGCATGATAGTTGGTGAAGTGCCGGTGCCGGAGCAATCCGATCCGATGATGCCCAGCCCCATGCCGGATAATCCACCGGATCAATATACGCTTGAGTTCCACGAGATGTCCCGCACTACCAGTGACATATTCCAACCCTGGCTCGCCAAGATGGAAGCGGGGATAAGTTACGCATATACCAGTCAAACCCTTGCCAACATGCAGACCCAAAGTGGTGCGGGTAGTCTTGCGCAATCAGAGGTTCATGCTGAATCACAGGGGCGCAGTGAGGCGGGCTGGGTGGCTTTGATGGAACCACTATTCCAGCAGATAGTTGACCGGATATGGCTGCATAATTATCCCGGCGAGACACCGCCACAGTATCACATTATCACGCAACCCGAGACCGAGTTTGACGCTCCCCGCCTAACTGCGGTATTGGGCGTCGCTGATCAGGTGGCGATAGAGGCAAAATGGCTGCGTAAAAAGATAGGAGCGCCGGAGCCGCAGCCGGGCGAGGAGCTTGTCAAGGCTGCCCCCAAACCAGCGCAACCCTTCGGTTTTACAGAGGGCAAGCGGGTGGTGGATGGCTGGGATAAGTTCTTAATAGAGCAAACCGATAAGCAGCGCCGCATAGCAGAGGGCATAATCGGCGCCGCCAAATTGTATGCGGTGCAGGTTGCAAAGCGAGTAATGCCTGCGCTGCGCTCTGGCTTGGATAAGCTGGCAGCGACCTATCGTGGACCAGCGACCACCAAAGAGCAGATAAATGATAAGTTTCAGCCTCTGCTTGACGCGATTGATAGTGCCAAAGAAAGCGGCGATTTGCGTGAGGTCAGGAAGAACGGGCTTGACCTGGTTGAACTGACCAACCGAATCTATGATGCCTCTATTACCGGCTGGCTGGCTGGCTATAAGGATAATGGCAATGAATTGTGGAAACGCCAATATGCAGACCAGCTCATTGCCAACTATGCCAAATTAGCCGAGCAGCCACAGGGCATTACAAAGATAGATGTTGCCGATGATTCCCTGCGTTCATTTTTGCAGGCATTGGCGGATGGCAGCGCCCGTTATGGCTTGGCGGACTGGGCTGCTGCATCGGCGGCAATACGCAGTCGCAGCCTTACATTTGCCAATCAGAGTGCGCGAAAGATAGTGGATGATTTGCGGCTGGCGCTATATCGTGCGGTGGATGAAGGGTTGACCAAAGAACAGTTTATGGCGCAACTTGAGACGGCGTGGTCAGCGGCAGGGATTGAGCCAAGCAGCCCAGCGTATCTTGAGATGGTGTTCCGCACGGTAACGGGGCAATCCTATGGGCAGGGGCAAAAGGCGCTTGCTGATAGCGAGTCGGTGCAGGATATTGTGTGGGGATACCAGATGGTTGCCAATCCCGGTCTATCGGTTCACCATCTCTATCACTACCCGGAGATGCACTTATTCGCAGCGCCAAAGGGGCATCAGGCATGGGTGGATGGTTGGAATACAACTTGTGACTTTAACTGCGCATGTGTGCGGATAACCGTGCTTAACCGGGAGGCAGAGCGTAATGGCTGGATGGGCGAACAGGAACCCGTCAAGCCGTATGTTGGCGTGCCACCCGGGTTGCCAAATTAAGGGGGTAATATGCTTCACTACATAGCAGAAGGGTTTAGGGTATGCAGCACCGACATACCTATTGATGGTCGCATGGGTGTAAATACAGCCGAGCGGTTGCGGGGCGGTGCCATTTATTACGATCCTGATTTTGAAATGTGCGTATTGATAACAGGACATGATGATAAGACAGAGCTTGATGCCCGGCAATTAGGCAAGCAGTATTTGGGGCGCGTGATGGCTTTTGTCTTTGACGAATCAACCCATGAATTAATAGCCGACATTGCATATACCCAGCACGCGAAGGAACTCATTGAAACTGGGGCGTTCCCTGGTGTGAGTGTGTTTTTAGGGGAGATGTGGCGGGATAAGGATAAAACCACCGCTACCAAAGAGGTTATTCCCTATGTGCATCACTTGGCGCTGGCGCCTCCGGGTTCATTGCCAGCAGTGCCGGGGCTTGACAAACCGGAGGACTTGATACGGAAAACAACTCGTCAGATGGAATTGACGGACATTGAAGAACCGCGCCTACGGGCGCTGTTAGAAAGGAAGGGTGAAACAATGCAACAGCCCAAAAAGACGCCCGAGGGTGCGCCCTCTGGGGCGGATGTGCAGGCAAAGAAACTGCAAGAGAAGGGCGGCGAAGGAGCATCGGAAAGCGCTCTGGTCAAGACAACCAAAGCGGCAATGCCGGAGATATTGAAAGCAGTCGGCGATGCAGTTGATGGTAGTGGCGATGTGGGTGCTGCGTTTGACGAACTCAAGCGCGCTCTGATTCTCATTGGTGCCATCAGCGAGGACGCTCCCGCCGAAACCGGCATGGAGGAAATACCACCCGAGCCGGAGGTTATTGACCCGTCGGCAATGTGCGACCCGAGCAAAACCAGAATGACCGCACAAATCGCTGAATTGGAGCGCAGAGTGGAGGCTGGCGATATTAGCCAAATGCTACTCGCCGAATCTAACGCCGGGTTTATCAGCGCAGGAGAGTTCAAGTATTTCCGCGATGGATACCAGGGCAAAAAGCTCACGGCTGAAGATGTGCGCAAGGGAGTCGCCGCGCTGCATGTGTCGCGTCCGACCCCGCCATTTGCGGGGGGCAAGCGGTTTGACATGGGGCAGGTGGAGGAAAGCAAGCTGGTCAAGCTCTGTGACCTCACTACATCAGCCGCATGGTCAAGTGCCAGCGATGATGTGGTTGTGGAGTATATGCGGATGCAAAAGTTGATTGCTGCTGGCGTTACCCCGACTTCTGAATTTATCGCTGATACTCGCGCCTACAATGCCCGCAAGCTATTACAGAGCGAGCAGGCAAAGCTGTTAGAGGGGGTGAAGTAGCATGTATAGTTCTCCCAGCACAATGGGTCCACACGGGCACGTTCCTGTTGATGGATATACCTATTATCCCTGGCACCTTGTCTATATCCTGGTTGAATCAGGACCAGTGCCTTGCGATACAACGGGGATGGGCGTGCATGGCATAGTATTGCCGGAAAACAAAGACGTTAAAAAGGACGCTGACGCAACCGACACCGACAACTACTTTGCATACTCGCATGACAAGCATCTCACCATAGAGGATCGCGCTCATATTGAGGTCTATGCTTATACTGGTGGGGAGATTCCGATTTATACCCCCATTATGACTGACGGCTTGGGGCGCATCATTGAATGGGTTCTTGACGAGAACCTATATACGGGGTGCGGTTTTAGCTTGACGCTGGCAGCAACGGGACCAGACGAATGGATTCCCATACATTTCCATCCATCAGGTGATACACCGGGCTGTTCCGGTGAATGCACCGAAGCGCAACTTTAGGAGGTGAACGAAAATGGCACCAAGCAATGCGAAGAATCTTGATTACTTAATTCCTGCGGTTCAAAAGGAAACCATCATATCCGGGCTATTGTTCCCTCCTGGAGCAACCTACCCCGATGGTTCCCCCATTGGTGAGGTCTTTGGGCGTGTTCCGGTATCAAAGGGTGCGCGCATGGCAACCATGTGGAAATACCGCAGCGAGGGGCAGCAAAACCCCGACTACCGCCGGTTTAAGCATCCTTATGATAGCGGCAAGGAAATCACCCAGCACAAAATCAACTATGAGAAGATGCTGCTCCCATTGGAGCGTTGGAGCGCGCTGGATGGTCGCGATGTTGACCATCTGATGGGCACAAGTGCGCCAGACGATCTTGACACCGAAATGGGCGTTGGGTTGCGTGAAGTTCTCTACGCATCCCTGGAAGCCGAGATTGCCGCCAATGTATTGAATACGGGCAACTATACACTCAATGCAACTCCGGGACCAGGCTATTATGTAGTCTGCACAGGAGACGAGTGGAACGATGCTACGGTCAATCCATTTACCGATGAGACCAGCGGGCTTATCACGGCATTATCGGCGATGTATGCGGCGGGTAAGTTCCCCACCGATATACTACTGGGTGCGGCAGAGTGGGCAGCGTTGGCAAGCAATGCCAACTCCCAAGACTATGTGCGCAACTTCCTGCTTTATAGCCCCGGCATGATGGGTGAAGGCGCAACGCTGCCTTTGGCTGGTGTGGAGCGCGCACTGGTCATTAATCCCTTCCCGCCGATTAAGCTGCATGTTGGGCTGGCTACATATCAGGCTGGGCACGCAGTGGATGGCAAGTTTGACATTGATGAGGTGGTTTCGCTGTGGAGTGGTTGCTTGCTTTATACAAAGGGCAACATGACCATATCCGGCAAGCCATCAGGTCAGCACTTCTGTCTGCTTGCGGATGGTGGCGATGAGTTTAGCAGCAATGAAAACACTGGATTCCGCTACAACACGATAGACTTTAAGTATAACCTCTATCAATGCCACAATGTGATTAGCTGGACAAACGCAACGCTTTTGACCGGGTTGATTGCATAACTTAATACCGGGGGCTTATGCCCCTGGTCAAGGTGATAGACATGAGTGTTTATTTGACAGTAGCGAATTTAGAGGCATATAAATCAACCGCATGGACGGCGTCAAGTTGGACGAATGCCCAAAAGCAGGCGGCGCTTGACGAGGCGGAGGGATGGGCTTATTCGGAGATAACGCCGAAGGGTTATGGAACGATAAGCACCACCGGCGGCGACTGGTATAAAATACGCGATGCCATCCTTGACTATGCGCTGGCTCGGCTAACCGCTGGTGGAGAACAATCAAAGGCATTGCGGCGGATGGCAAACAAGGCGCTACTAGAGGTCAAGCGGGGGCGCAAGCAAACATTTAACCGAATCCGCGATAATGGTAGGAGCTTGTTTGGCAGGGGCAGCGCTGACGGCAAAACCGATGCGGGAACAGCGCGAGGGGCTATTCTGTAATGACTATTTCGCTGGCAATTGATGCAAGCGGCATCAATAAGATAGCGGAGAAGATGGCTATGATTAATGCCAATCCGGAGCCGTTACTGCTTATCGCTATTCAGGTGGGGCAAACCAGCGTGCATCGTAATTTTGTAGCGTTAGGGCGACCTACCCCCTGGGCGCCGCGCAAGCCATTAACCGAGAAGATATTGGAGAATCGTTACGGCTATGTGAAAGGCGTGCTATTGCGCGTCACTTCACATCTCATGGCGGCAACAGGGCTGGGCGGGCAAGTGGGCGCTGATGGCGTGCTGCGCGTAGAGGGCAACACAGCGTATTTGGTTAACAACACACCCTATGCCGCCAAGCTGCATTACGGCGACCCCGGGGGCGAACCTTATGTTGAAACGGTAAAACAGCATCAACGTATAAGTCCAAAGGGCAATGTATATACGGTTAAAGCGCATCAGCGCAATGCCATAACCCGCCCCATCCCCCCGCGTCCGTTTATGATGTGGCAGAAAGAGGACGGCGAAGATGTTGCTGCATATTGCCGCAGTTATCTAATAAAAACACTTTCTTTTGATACGCATTAAAGAAAGGCAATAGTAATGGATATTAAGTCATGCGCTGAATCTTTACGGGATTTCATTATAACCCGCCTGACCAGCGGCATATCCCCACAACCCGCGTATCCGAATACGATAAACAATGTGGTGTGCTTTACGCAGGATGCAGGGATTGGCACTTACACATTACGCATCACCACCGCTTTCACGCCTGGCGGCAAGTTCTGGTCAGATAATTGTGCATTGACGCTATATATTGATGGCATGGAGATTGGCGAGGCGAATAACCGTTTAATGGAAATATCCGGTTGGATTAAGGAAGTGGTTTGTGAATGGGGCAAATCACAGCAACAATGGACGATTAAGAACCAGCCCCAGGTTACGCTGATGCCCAGCGAAGAAGGCGCAAGATATGTAATGGCAGTAGTGGCTTGGCGGCATCAGATACCCGATGCCAGACCTTAAAACCTACGCAACTAGCGTAAATCATAGGAGGTGCAGCGATGGCTGCCGGAGAGCAAAGAGTATATAACGGTCGGTGTGTCCTGATGGTGGGCGACAATCAAGAGGATTGGTGGATTGGCGACGCCACAATGGAGATAAAGCCAACCGGATTTACCCGCCGGGGTGGTGGCATGAATTACGGTAACGCCTGGAATACGGGATATGAATATGCCCGTATTACATACAATGTTGCCACATTGACCCGCGTGGAATTGGTTGATTTGCTGGGCTTGCCATTGGCAGCAAACAGCAAGCAAATAACTTACCAGGATGATGTTGTGCCCGCGACTCCGTTTGTAATCACGCTTGATGAGGATTTGGCGGATGATGGCGAAATCACAGTGTTTGCGCATGTTGGGGATGGTCAGTTTAGTCTAATGACTCCCAGCACCGGCGCGCCTGCCGATGATACCGAATATCAGATTGCAGTTGGTCCGCCATCAACTATAACCTTCCACACTGACGCAGAGGGTGAGCAGGTTCGCATTCGCCACACGCTTGACAGCACCAATGGCGAAAGCGCGATACTGGCTGGCGACTATTTCCCCAGTGAAGTCCCGGGTGTGTTCTTTACATCGGAATGGATTGAGGGTGATCCCGCCGACACGATTCACGGTATTTTGTGGGATATTCCTAGCATGATTCTGCATCCTGATAGCATTTTGCGTTTTGGTGGCAATGCGCAGGGCGCGGAGGGTGAAGCAAGCACATTAATCTACCAGATTCAAGGCACAGCGCTCCCCACCGTCAATAGATGGTAGGCGCGTAATGGACGTAAGGCTTGGCGATTTTGGCGGCAAGGGTCGCCGCGTATCACCTGGTGAACTGGCGAAGATATTAACGCCGGTAGGTGCGCGGCGGGCTGCCGCTTTTGATTGGGATACCGTTACCGAGCTTTTAGACAAGCTCTGGTATATGAACCCTGTATTGCCAAGCCTTGAACGCACTGTATGGCTGCGGGCTTTCAAAATGCCGTTTTACAATCCCTTCGTGCTTTACATAGCAGCGCAGGCATTCCCGTGCCAATGGGAAAAAGCGCAGGCATGGCTGGGCGCGTATCAACTTGTGCAGGGGGTTGGCTATGATTATAAGATGGGGAAATTAACCACTACCGAAACGGAGTTGCCGATGTGGGATCATCACGAGGCGCGGTGGTGGCAGGAACGCATGGATAATGAGCTTGCCGGTAAAATCCTGTTGAATCAATTATGGTGTGACAAACAGATTGGCGAGTTGATGGATAGGCGGGAGCGTGCTACCGCCAAGGACGAACGGGATAATCATAATAAGTGGGCAAAGGAGCATCCCTGGCAGCGGCGCGGCACAACCCTATTGCTGGCAAAACTAAATATGCTGCTGGGCGATAAGGCGGCTGGGTTGCCGTATAATCAGGCGGTATGCTGGGCTTGGTGGAGTGGGGAGCTGGCGTAATGGCGCATGGCATAGACACTGACCTCAATATCAAGGCTATCTATGATGGCAAGGGAACCCGCGATGCCGAGAGGGATTTACGCGCGCTGGGTAAAACCAGTGGCACGGCTGGCGATGCGCTGGGCGGCGTTACTGATAAGGGCAAAAAGTCTGCTACCGCATTTGACCAGCTTGGCAAGAGCATAGATAAAACCTCATTAAATAAGCGTAAATTCATCGGATTGGCTAATACTTTGCAAGGCGGCATGGGCAGCTTGACGGGTTCGCTGGCTGGCGTGGCGGCGGGCTTTGGCGGGATTGGGCTGGGCGTAGGCGTGGCAATATCCGCCATCGGCGGCTATCTTGATAATATGGCAAAGATGCAGGAGCAGGCAAAGAAAACTGCAACTGAATTGATTGCCAATAGCGATGCCGCCAAACAAGCGGGCATGGGATACATGGTTGCTGCGCAGCAGCTTGACGAATTGATTAAGAAAACGCAAGAGGCTGGGCGCGGGGCGTTACTGCTGCAAAAGGGCGGGCAGGCTGGGCTGGCGCAAACAGCGCAACTAATCTCTAATGAAACAGCCGCCATGTTGGAAAATGCCATGCGTGCAGCGGGTATGTCGGCACAGGACATAGCAACCAAGATGCAGCTTTTACGCCCCGAGTTGGATTCGGTGGGCAAGGCATCACAGAACCTTGCCGTTGCAGAGGAAAAGGTGCTGCAAGCGCAAAATGCGGTTATCTTAACCCAGCAGGACGCGGTAAGGCAGCAGATTGATGTTGCCGCCGCTAAAGAGGCATTGAAACTTGCCGATATGCAATACACCGATGAGGTCAATAAATTAAGCAAATTAGTGGGCTTTGATGTATCTGGCGCTATGCAGATACTCACCAAAACCACATTGACCGAACTGGTGCCAGCGCTAAAGGGATATGCCAAATTCATCATAGAGCAGGGGCAAAAGAGCCAATCGGGATCGTGGATAAATCTGAATGGTGAGGAAGTTTGGGTGCCAAAAACCAAGCCTGGCGATATTGACCTTACAACCGGGGAATGGCAGCCCCCCGGCACGGCGGGGATTGGTGGCGGGGGAACTGCCGGTCAACCCAAGATGATCAATGATTATACGCAGGAAATACAGGAGCGTCAGATTGCCGAATATGAAGGAACTCGCTATGGCGCTGCTGAATATGGGTTATTAAGGCGGCAGGGTGTTCCCGTCCCTGCACCCAAAGAGTTGGAGCGCGGCGCCCAGCGTTATGGGAAGAAGAAGGAACAAAAAGAGTTGTGGGATTCTTATACCGAGGGATTACAGCAAAGCGTTGGTAATGCGGTTGGGGAAGGAATTGCCATCGGGTTTGATAAGGGAGCCACCCGCCAGGACAAGGCAAAGGCAATCGCCAATATGCTTATCAGCGTTATATTCACCACACTATCTGCCATTCCTGGCATTGGTCCTATTCTGTCGGGTTTGTTTGGTGGAATGAGTGGGATTAGCCTCGCGGGTGGCGGCTATCTATCTGGCGGCAAGTGGAGGTCCTTTGCTGGTGGCGGCGATTATGGCAAGTGGGTGGGGTCGCCAACCATGGTGCTCGGTGCAAAGAATAACGCCATCATCGGCGATTCTCCCTATGGCGATGAACTGGTGCTTAACCCCCCGCAATTAAGCAACCTGGTGCAGCGGGTGCAAGGCAAAGGGACAACCAATATAACCAATATAAAGGTGCAAGCTGACGCCGTGATAGGACAGGAAGGCGTGGAGCGCGGGATAAACAAGGCATACCGTAGCGGCGATGCACGGCGCAGCAGGGGAAGGGTTGGCGGCGGCAATGGCTAATCCCGCCCCTATCCGCGATATCTCCCGCGTGGTATTGCAGCGCATGGGCGGCGGCACAATGACGGCACCCCTGACGCTTTGGGCAGGAGAATATGCCCCGCCAGGTGATGAAGGTTCGCTAATTGAAGTAACCCCCAATTCATCGCTGGAGGACTTTGCGGGGGAGATAAACGGCGGCAACTTTACGGTGTCCGCTTTCACATCGCAGGTGCCAACCTTAACCACGCTGCCCGGTGGATTTTTAGAGGGATTGACGGATACCAGCTATTGCCTTGCCACCGCCTATGAATCAGTTGGCGGCGATGAAGTTCCCAAGTATGTAGGGCGGGTGGAAGAAGTATCCGCCAGCCACATGGACGGGCAAACCATCCTAACCTGCGATATGGGCTTGGTGATTTGGCGGCATATAACCGATGATAAATTTGGGGCTGCCAATCCCTGTTTGCAGGGGCGATGGTTTGGTTGGATGGCGAATCGGATTATCACCGCACTCGGCGCACAAGCAGGGGAGATTCAATCGCCGGCGATCCAATATGATAAACCCTACCTATCCTTTGCCGAGCACCCCGAATATGCGCTGATTACTAATGATATTGCCGATGTAACGCCGAACAGTTATACCCGCGCATTGGCTTACGGCGGGGGTAGGATTTGGGCTTGCGTAAAGCAAAAGATATTAAGCTACGATTTAACAATTCACGAATGGGAATATCACGGCGCATATACCGGCATGACGGCAATAACGGGCTATGATTTCTGCGTGATAGGGTTGAATTACGAAGCTGGCGTTTTGCGGGCGCTACTGGAGCATTTGCCGGTCAGCGTGCCGATAGGTTCATCGCCAAGCGAGGAGTCATTCAGGGTTTATGAGATTACGCACAACCTAACCACCGGCGTTAATACTACCATTCGCACCTGGTATCAACATACCCATGAACGCATAGCCAGCCGTGCCTTGCGTTATGCTTGCAATGGTAGCGGGGGAACCGCCTATGCCAGCGCAGAGGCTATTGGTGCCGCGATTCCAGCACCACCAGATCAAACCTATGCTGACACCAGATACCCGCAAAATAGCGTGATTGTTTGGTTGCCGGTTGGTAGTTTTGTGCAAAATAATATGATTGTGATTAATGGGACTGGGCTTTCATTTGCCGTTAATAATGGGATTATGGTTTACATTGATGGACGCAGTTATTATCCTGGTTATATAACGAATATTGTTGATGATGGTGTTGCTACAACCCTGACGCTATCAGAGTCAACCGGAATATTCCATGTGGTGACTGCACCCGTAACTGACTTCACGGCGAATTGGTTGCCTGCTTATTCATTCACCCCCAATGTCTATATCGGTTATCCGACTATGGTTGATGTGGAGTTAAGCCCTATAACCGGCAGCAACCCCCGCAAAACCGCCAGCGTCAAGGTGTTTCGCCGCAACTCTGCTTATAGCGGGGCGGCATCACATATTAGCCTTGACACCGGGATAACCTTGCCCGCCGAATTACAGCCGGGCTGGTATGCAATATTAACCCAAACCGGGGAATGGGCTGACCATCCGGTACCCAGCACTGATAAAACTGAAGCTGATGCAGTGCCATTTGTTATTACCTTTGAACGCCCCCGCTATATCTGCGATTTCGCTAACGGCTGGACACAAAGGGATACCGCGCATGACACGCCGCCGGGGGTGTGGGATCATAGGCAGGGGCGGCTTGATAGTGTTATCTATTATAATAATGTTGCTACTATATTTATGGCGAGAAGCAAAACATATAGTAAACAGGACAGAGCTTTAACTACTGGCAGTTTATATGATTTATTGTATGATACTAATTTTTGGGCTATAAATGATAGTGGGATATTATCTTATGAAGTATTGGAATCCGAGTCCCGTTATACGCACGGCAACGCTTATATATTTGACTATGCGCGAAACTACCATCACATTGCCGAGCAGTCTATCAGCTATGAGTGGGTTGATACCGGCGGGGAGATAGCGGCGGTAGTGGATACGGGCAATTTAGCGCCTTACCCTTACGGTATTTCCCACGACTTATATTGTCTGGGCGCGGTGGATTTGCAAGCCGGTGATATTATCGGCATATCAGAGGAGGGCACACCACCAACCAATAATGACCATATTGGCAGGATGGTTGACCTCAACGAAAGCCTGTTTAGCCCCTCCGGGCTGGGCGCTCACTTTTATACCCGCACAGTTGTCTATCCGCAACTCGGCGTTCCCAGCAGTGCCGTTGGCAAGCATATCTGGAAGCTGGTAGCAACCCGCCGCTTGGGGCGCTGGATACGCTACGATGCCGATTGGACAAATATGGTGGTGTTGCATAACTGTGTGCGGGATACTGCCCGCGATATTGACGGGCAGCTAACCGCCCGCATTGACGCCAACGATCCGCCGGGGCAGAAGTTCACCATCACAACCGATGATACCGGCTTATGCAAAGTTAAGCTGGATGCAGTTAGCCTTACGCTGCCAACCGTTCTGCTGAAAAACCGCACGCAGATTCGGGTATTGGATAGCGCTCCCTTTGGCGTGCCGCTAACCTATCCCATCCCGCCGGGCAAATTCGGTTATTACATGGAGAATTGCGGCGATAATAGGGATGAAACCTGGATCGTGTTTAACAATGCCCTTGCCGGAACCGAGATTTATGTGCAGGCGCAGTATTACAGCGATGATTACTGGATAAGTGATTTTTGGGTGCAGGGCGGAAATATCTATGCTATGGAGGAGGGCACCGGCTTAATCCTTAAATATGATGGCAGCAGCGTAACCGTTCATCAAGATTTGGGGCGGGGCGAGGATGGCGGCAATGCGTTGGCAATCGCGGCGGGCAATGATAGCTGGATAGTAACAGCCCCCGGCGGATACCTTGCCAAGTTTAGCCAGAATCACAGCGGGCATGTTGATAGCATTGTGCCAACCGGGGGGCGCTTAATTGACCTGCTCGGCTTATCGGTGCAATCAATGGGGATGCTGGTCAATGTTGACGCTGATGGTAAAATCAACATCAGGCGGCGTGACCAGACTGTTAGCAGCGATGCCCTTGATGCAGTGCGCCCCACGCCCACACTAAAGGAGCAGCCAACCCCGCGCTCGGTGCGTGTCAACTATTTGCGGGGAGCGGCGCAAGCGGGCAAGCAGATAGACCCGCGGGGGTTAAGTATTCCCAGCATTGACAATTACAATCAAGCCTTATGGAATGCCAACCTTTACTACGCTATTGATACCAGCGAAATATACGAAATAGTGGTGCGGATGGAGCAAGAGGTTGACTTGATGAATATTTACGAGGTCAATTATCCCTTCCCTATCATTGACGAGCATCAGGCAATTAATGTGCAAGTAATGAACTTGGCGCCAAAATACCGGGATCAGATGATTATGGTTACGGCAAGGAGAATATAAATGGCTAAAATCAGCGATCAGGCTTATGGCGTGGGGATGCCGGAGATTTGGTATAACATCGGCGGCACCATGCTGGCGGATCGGTATGTTGGTGGGCGCTGGGTGGTTATAGAATTGCCCTGGAATACCCACTGCGATAGCGAACCGGAGGATACCTCATTTCCTGATGTTGACCCCATTGAGGAAACGGCTGCCGATGGTTCGCTGTATTTCCTTGACCGTGGTTGCCGTGGCGAGTTCCCTTTAACCATTGACCCCTGCACCAAAGAACTATATCAATCCCTGTGCGCCTTGCGGGGCTATGTAGCGCAGAACCCAAAGAACTGGCTCCTATTCCGCCGCCACTCCGATAAAGACGAGGCATACCGGGTTAAGTGGCGTGGTCCATTGCGCGATCCCTGGTCTCATGGCAATGCGGCGGCGGGCTATGCAGTATCATTCACGCTGATTGGCGTTGATAACCTTGATAGCGCCGAACCTGATAATGAGATAGTCAGCCACTATTGCGATAGTGCAATCGTTTACGATCCTACCGATGAGGGCGTTCATAGCTATGCCGAGACAGGCTGCCCGTGGGAATTTGGGGTTTATCGCGATGGCGAAATCCCGCCGCAATGGTTAACCACCGGCACTACTGTGGTTGACCGGCTGCGCATCAACAATAAACCGGCGGCGGGATTATCCTGCACCGGCACAGAGCGCAGCATATTGAACTATGTGACGCCCGCCAATGGTTACATGACGGCGCAAATCCTTGTAAACAATGGCGTGGGCGGTTTGATTTGGCGGTCCAATGTCGGCATGACCAACTATTATGCGATCCGGGTTGACCCGGTTGCCAATACGATTGCCATTTATCGCAATACTACATTGCTGGTTTCGTTCGCGTCACCGGTAGCATTGGCGGTTGATACCTGGTTTGATTTCAAGATTCATTTCAACGGTTCCCTGCATAGGGTTTGGGTCAAAACCCCAATGATGGCTGATTACTTGTATGTCGGCTCCACCACCGATGCCAACTATACTACCGGATATTGTGGGCAGCTATCAGTTGGGGTTGGTAGTGTGATGTTGGGGTGTTATCACGATGTTTATAGCGCCAGCTTTGTGCGGGCTGAACTTGACTCCACTACGCTGGCTTATGCTGCATACTATACCGGGCAGCCCAAATTTATCTATCCCTGGTCTGCATAGGAGGACATACAATGTCACAATTCTATTCACGAGCACGCACCGCCGTAGAGGCTTATATAAACCTTGTGCAATCAGAGGGGGCGGTGGCATCAAAGCGGGTTAATGCTACCCGCCACATCGCCGAGCACGACATTATCTTTGAACGTGGCTGCCGTATTCTATCTTACGCGCAAGGGTCTGACTGCGATTCCACTGGCACTATCGCGGCGGCGATGCACCTTGAGGTGATGAACTCGCCATCCGGGACGCTGGGCGATTCAATGGGTATCGTGTGGGCAGGTGATGTGGTTTATGTCTTTGATGTGTCCACCGAAACGGCATGGCGATTGGATAGCGGCAGCACCACCCCGCCGGTCAATGACAATATCGTGCTAACCGATGCCGAGATATACCATCTTGGCACGGCAGTTTTGCCTATTGACTATACCACCTTGACCCTTGCCAACATTGATATAGTGGTGGTAGGGCGTGAGGGTGCATTTAAAACGGCGGAGGATGAGGTTGCATGGGGGACGGAGGATCACGCTAATAATGCTGCATCCGTGCCAATGGAGGATGATTGCCCGGTTGATACTGACTTTTGGGTTGAGGATGATAATCTTGAGGATGATGTGCTGGTTAAGCTGGCAACCGACATTAATGTGTTGATTGACCCCGCAACCGATACCATTCTGCCCCGCATCATTGGCGAGGATAATCTGACGCTGGATGCCCTAATGTCATTGAAAGGTAATATGCACCCGGATGGTTGCTTTCAATATTTTACCGGCTATGCTGGATATACAAAAGCATACCCGCTGGGCATCCAGCCCGGAAGCGCACCCCCTGCGGTATCAGCCCCGGCGGCTGGCGGCACATTTGGCAATAAGAATGATTGGAGTGTGAGGTTTCGCAATGGAGAATCGGTATTTAGCCGTGCCATGACCGGCGGCAATATCACCTATCTGCTTAACCGCTTCAAGGGTAAAAAGCTGCGTCTGGTAGTAGTATATAAAAATACTGCTGGCACAGAGGACTTGACCATGGAGATTATAGATAGCGCCGGTTCATCGCCGGGCACTATTGATGTCAGCGCTGCGGCGGATTATACCGTTTTTTATGTTGACCATGATGTTAATGCCGCCGCTACTGACCTTTATTGGCAAATCTCCAATACCGGCGGATCACCGGCGGGCAGCACCGGGTTAATTGCTTTTGTCGGATTGTTCTTTATGTCTAAATCCGGCAATTACTGGATGCCGCTGGGCGATGAATACTATGAAATCATCAATCAGAGTTTTTCCTTTAGCGCAGTAGCGTTGAATACCTTCTCTGATTCCGATAGACAAACCAATAATGGGGCGGGCTTTGATCCGTGCATTGAGGGCGTTATTGTTGGGGTTCACACGCTGGCAACATTACAAACAGCGGGCGGCGGCGATAATGATTATTCACTTTATCATTGTGATGCCGCCGGGACTGAGGCTGAGGACGCCACATATAAATGCCGCATAGCCTCTGGTGCCCGGGTTGGCAGGGCGGAATGGACGCCGACTTGGGGCACTACCGGTGCCCCCACCGCTGCGCCGATTATGTTGGCAGGCGGGGATTATGGCAGCTTTATATGTCATAAAGTCAATGCGACCGCAGGCGGTGCTCCCACTGGTATTCGCATTAGTGATAAAATCTGGGTTATAAAGGGGTAAAACCATGCGCTATATATTAATTCTATTTGCCCTGCTGCTGGCGTGCAGTCAGCCCGCCGAGCCGCCTGCTAATGTTATTGCCGGGGTGGGGAGTTATGCCGTGCGGGATGGCGGCCATTATCACATCACGGCATGGGTGGATACTACACAAGCTAGTGATTATCTATCCATGTCTGTGATTATTGACCAGTGGATAGGCTGGCAATCCGTCATTCCCGGCGGGGCTGAACGGCTGATATTTGAATTTGAAACTCCACCTAACATCGGCGAGCCGGGTGGGGAGTATCTAGTGCGCGCTCACTCTAACAACGAAACCATAGAACAGACGGGAATTCTTCCATGACATTGCTAACAGATCAGGACGGCGGGGGCGGCTGCGATAGCACCAAGCGCGAGGAAATACTGCACCGGTTGACCGTATTGGAAAGCACCCCACACTGCCCGGATCACGAGGGACTTTCTACCAAACTGGATACGCTGGATGGCAAGGTGGGCACCCTAACAACCGTTAATGTGATCGCCCTTGTCATGGGCTTTTTGGGCATCATACTTGGAATTATCATCAAGCTGTAAGGAGGAGATATGCCAGCGATATTTGATTGGAAACACTACATCAGCCGCAAGTTCCTGACCTGTGCGGCTATTGTGGCGGTGGCGCTTATCAAGGTGATGCGAACCGATGATTACCTGATGGCGGGGATTTGCTTTGGCGCTGCCCTTGCCACTATCGGCATTTACATTTACGGCAACATCAAAGCCGGTGGGAACGCTTGAAAGGCAATCATACCCATAGCCTTGACCAGATAGAGGGCAGCCGGTTATTGCAGCGGGTGGATAAGGAGTTTACCGAGTGGCAGAAATCCAAAATATCCAGCGGTAGCAAGCCCCTGGCGGGCAACCTGCTATCCTACGATGGAGATACGCTTAACGTCAAATCGCTGGAGATTGGCGATATTGCCGCACTGAATGTTGCCCTCAATAACAAGGCAGCGGCTGACCATACGCACACAGGTTACGCTGCAACCAATCACTCCCACAGCATAGGCGGCATCACCGGATTGCAGGCGGCGTTGGATGGCAAGAGTAATACTGACCACACACACCCCAGCAGCGGGGAATCGGAAATCATCGTTAGGCTTGGTGCTGATGTTGCCAATGCCACTACCAGCTTTGCCGATGTAACGGGGTTATTATTTCCTGTTCTAGCCAACAAGGACTATGTGTTTGATGTGTGGCTATTGTTCCAATCATCCGTTACCACCACCGGCATTAAATTAGCGGTCAATGGTCCGGCCGGGTTTGTGGTGCTGGGATTGCAAACCC